>NZ_JBEPBF010000035.1:0-75293 GCF_040298985.1 Streptomyces sp. NPDC001093
CGCCCCGGGCGCGCCCATGGCACGCGGCGCGGCCGGCTGCGTGGAGCCGGGACCTGCCGGGGTGCCGCCGGCACCTGGCGCCGTGGCCCGGCGACGCAGTCTGTCCCGCCATGCCATGAGCTCAACCACCTTCGTTCACACGGGTGTTGATACGGGCGATCTCGGTCACCCACTGCCGCCGCTCGGCGTGGGTGAGGTCGAGGATCTCCTCGCGCTGCCAGTGGAAGTGGTAGGCGATGTACGCGAGTTCCTCCCGCAGCCGGGGGAGTGCGTACGTCACGATTCCCCCAGGCGCCCACCCGAGAGGTCGACCTCGAAGCCGCCCTCGCAGTGCGGGCAGACCACCGCCGCGCGGGTGTGGCCCTCGCTGTTGACACGGCGGTAGAAGTCCTGGAGGAACGCGACGTCGGTGGCGTACATCCGCTCCACGATCCCCGCGTGCACATCGGTGATGGTGCCGAGCCGGGTGATCACCTGGCTCAGCAGCACCACGCTCAGATATGCCGGGTTCTCCTTGACCCGCAGATCGATCTGCGGCCGCAGCTCGTCCCGGGCGGTGGCCAGACGCATCGCGCCGTGCCGGTGGAGCGTGCCCGCCTCGTCCACGTACCCGCGCGGCAGCTCGAACTCGAACTCCGTGCGCAGCCCGTGGTCCTGAGAGGTCGCGGGTCGGGCGGCCGGAGCCTGCGGCGGGGCCTGGGGCTGGTCGGCCGCCTGAGCGGGTGCCGTCGCCTCCAGGAACTCCTCCAGGTTGCCGGCCGTGACGGTACGGCGCCTCATTCGACGACGATCTCCTCGAACACGATCGTGACGGTCTCGGTGGCCGCGGAGGACTCGCCGGCCTTGAGGGAGGGGCCCTCCCACTTGGAGGCCCAGCCGTTCATCAGCTGGATACGGCGGACCGTGTCGCCCTTGGTGTCCTTGATCTCGATGGTCAGGTTCTGCCGGGCGGTGTCGACGGCGCCGTTGTTCAGCGTCTCCTTGATCCACTTGGTGAACTCGCTGCTCTTGTCGAGTCCCCGGGTGATCGTGATCTCGCCGGCCTGTCGCGCCCCGGGCTGCTTGCGGATGATCTGCTTGCCCGTCGACGTGACCTGCTTGACCTCGACGACCTCCTCCTCGACGGAGAAGCCGCTGATCTCCTGGATCGACTCGACCATGTACCCGCCGAGCTGCACGCCGAAGACGTGAGTGGAGAGAGCATCGCCTTCTGCCATGACTGTCTGTCACCTTTCCTTCGCAGACCCGCGGGTCACTCGTCGATGAGGCTGGTGCTGTCGGAGAACTGGGCCAGCCGGAACACCACGAACTCGGCGGGCTTGACCGGACAGACGCCGATCTCACAGACGACGCGTCCCTGGTCGATGGAGGTCTGCGGGTTGTTGTCGCGGTCGCACTTGACGTAGAACGCCTCTTCGGCGGTGCGGCCGAAGAGCGCGCCCCGGCGCCATTCCTCGGTGAGGAACGCGGTGACGTTGCGCCGGATGCTCGACCACAGCCGGTCGTCGTTCGGCTCGAAGACCACCCACTGGGTGCCCAACAGGATGGACTCTTCGAGGTAGTTGAACAGACGGCGCACGTTCAGATAGCGCCAGGCCGGGTCGGAGGACAGGGTGCGGGCGCCCCAGATCCGGATGCCACGGCCGGGGAAGGCACGTACGCAGTTCACGCCGATCGGGTTCAGCAGGTCCTGCTCGCCCTTGCTGAGCCGGACCTCCAGGTCCACCGCGCCCCGGATCACCTCGTTGGCGGGCGCCTTGTGCACCCCGCGCTCGGCGTCGCTGCGCGCCCACACCCCCGCGACGTGACCGCTGGGCGGGACGGTGGTGTTACGGCCGGCCGCCGGGTCGAAGACCCGCACCCACGGGTAGTAGAGGGTGGCGTACCGGGAGTCGTAGCCCGCCTCCTCGTTGCGCCAGTGCCGCACCTGCTGCGCGGTGAGCCCGGGGGGAGAGTCCAGGACGGCGACCCGGTCGCCCATCTGCTCGCAGTGCGAGATGACCGCGAGCTGCACGGTGCGCACGCCCTCGGCGTCGATGTCACCGCGCTGGTAGGCGCCCATCAGGTCCGGGACCGCGACCATGGTGATCTCGTCGATGCTCTCCAGGCCGGCGAAGCCGGTCCGGGCGGAGGCGTCACCGACGTACTCGGCCGGGTCGATCCGGGACACCGCGCCGGCGACGGGCGCCGCGGGCGCGGCCGGGGCGTCGGGCACGGTCACCGTCTGGCCGGCCGGCCGCGTCTGCGTGGCGTCACGCTGCTCGGTGACCTCGACCAGCTTCGACGCGCGCAGCTGGGTGACCACATAGCCCTTGACGTTCTTGCGGGTGGAGACGTCGTACGTCTCGACCACCTGCTCGCCCTGGCGGACCAGCAGCTTGAAGCGGTCCTCGGGCGGGTTCTCGCCGTCGGCGTCGGCGATCTCCACCGACACTCCGGAGGTGCCGGGCCTGGCCGTGATCTGGAATCCGCCGAGCGTCAGCGGCTGGACCGCCCGGACGTCCCGGGGCCCCTGGTCGCCGCCGGACGTGGCGGCGCCGTCGGCTGAGCCGCCGATGCGCACCACGTAGGCCGCGCCGCCGCCGTTGGAGAAGTAGCCGTACACGGCGTGCGCGAGGTAGGTGCCCTCGGTGAACCCGCCGAACAGCTGGGTGTACTGGTCCCAGTTGGTGACCAGGGTCGGTTCGTGGAAGGGCCCGCTCTGGGTGAACCCGACGAACGCGGCGACGGCGGTGCCGACCCCTTCGATAGGGCGGGCACCGGACTGCACCTCCTCCACGTACACGCCCGGGGTGAGGTACGTCGGCATGCTCGCTCCTTCACGTTCCATCGGATCACCTGCGTCGATGCCGAGTCTCCGGGGCGGATCAGGCCCGGCGGCAGGGGCGCCGGTACCTTGCCGGGGGCAACCGCACTGCCTTTCCGGACGCCCGCGCGGACCGCTGGGGAAGGGAACGGCGTCCCGGACCGCCCGCGTTTCGGCACGGGGCCGGCCGGCGAGGCCCCTCAGACGCCGAGGACGTCCGCCAGATACGGCCCGAACTCGCTCTCCAGGACCAGCCGGCCGAGCTTGCGGTACTCCTGCACCACCGCCGTCACCAACTGCCGCATGGTCAGCGGGCCCCCGCACTCCGCGGCCAGATAGGCGGCGGTGATCGCGCAGGCCCGGATGGAGCCGCCGGCCAGTTCGAACCGGTCCGCGCAGAAGCCGAGGTCCAGGTCGTCCGCGCGGGGCAGCCGGGTGCCCAGACACCTGTCCCACAGGGCCAGCCGCTGGGCCGCGTCGGGCACCGGGAACTCCGCCACCACGTCCAGTCGGCGGGTGAACGCCTCGTCCAGGTTGGCCCGGAGATTGGTGGTCAGCACCGCGATCCCGTCGAAGGACTCCATGCGCTGCAGCAGATACGCCGACTCGATGTTGGCGTGCCGGTCGTGCGCGTCCTTGACCTCCGAGCGCTTGCCGAAGATCGCGTCGGCCTCGTCGAAGAGCAGGACCGCGTTGACCGCGGACGCCTCGGTGAAGATCCGCTCCAGGTTCTTCTCGGTCTCGCCGACGTACTTGTCGACGACCGTGGACAGATCGACCACGTACAGATCCATGCCGAGGTCCGCGGCGACCACCTCGGCCGACATCGTCTTGCCGGTGCCCGACTCGCCCGCGAACAGCGCGATCACGCCGCGTCCCCGGCCGCCGCCGGGCCGCATCCGCCACTGTCCGAGCACCTGCTCGCGATGGCGGGCGCGGACGGCGAGTTCACGCAGCCGGCGGTGGGTCGCCTCGGGCAGCACCAGGTCGTCCCAGCCGACCGCCGGCTCCACCCGGCGGGCCAGCCGGGCCAGTCCCGCGCCGTTCTGCGCGCGTACGGCGGACCTGAGGTCGTCGGGGCGGACCGGGCGGCCCGCCAGCGCGGCGGAGCGCAGCGCCGCGTCCGCCGCGCGCCGCAGCTGTCCGCCGTCCAGACGGTGCGCGGCGACGGCCCGGGCGAGGGCGTCGGCGTCGCCCGCTACGTCACCCTCGGCGTCGGCCAAGGCCAGAGCGTGCCGCCAGCGCGCGGCCTGCCGCTCGGGGGAGGGCGGAGCCACCGGCAGGACGACCGGGGTGTCCGGCCCCCATGCCGGGTCCCAGCCCTCCCTGCCGTGGGTGAACAGCGGGACGCCGCGCAGCGCCGTGCACAACGCGCTGACGGCACGGGCCCGTTCGGCCGGTGCCCCGGGCAGTGCCTCCAGCGGGCCCAGCACGACTCCGGCGCCGGTGAGGCGGGCCTCCAGCGCCGCGACCCGGGCGAGCGCGGGCACCTCGCCGGGGCGTCGGGCGAGTGCCGCCGGGTCGAGGACCAGCACGCCCAGCCCCGCTGCGCGCAGAGCCGCGCCGGCGAGTCCCGGCGCGTCACCACCCCGGTCGAGCAGATGCACCGACCCCGTTCCGGTGCGGGCGGCACGCGCCGCCCGGCGCACCTCGTCCACGTCGGCCGTCGGGTCGTCCGCAGGCTCGCCGAGCACTCCGGCGAGCCGGGCATCCGGGTCCGTACCGCCCAGCAGATGGCCGGTCACCCGGTCCGGTACCGCGAGCACCCGCGACAGCGGTGGCCGCTCCGGCTCGGTGACCTCCAGCAGTCCGCCCGCGACCAGCGGCGCTCCCGGTGAGAAGTGGAAGCGGGCGGCCGACGCCGAGGCGAGCCCGCACAGTTCCAGTGCCAGGGCGACCGTGGGCCTACGGCGGGTCAGATCGTCGTTGAGATAGCCGTAGAGCCGCTCGAAGCGGTTGTCCAGGTCCGGTGCCAGCGCGATCAGCAGCAGGTCGGTGTCGAGCGGCGACAGCCCGAACCGTGCGGCGAACGTGCCGAGCACGGAATCGGGCGGCGGGGACAGCGGCTCGTGTCCGGGCACGTCGAGCCCGCCCGGATCGTTCAGGATCCGCTCCACGGCCTCGGGGGAGAGGTACTGGCCGCGGTAGGGGTCGTCGGGGTCGGGATCGACGGCACGACGGGCGGCCACCGCGTGGCGCACCCGCTCCTCGACCAGCCGCAGCCGCTCCCACAGGGGATCCGTGCCGGCCGCGGTGACGACATCGGCGGGGTACGTCACGGCTGGCGGCCCCCTCTGCGGCGGCGGGCGGGCGCCGGGTGCCGCTCGCGCGGACCGGCGAAACCGTCCGGACCCGGGTCGCTCACGCCCTCGTAGCGCAGCCGTCGCCCCGGCACCGGATCCTCGTCCTGCCTGCGATCCGTGTCCTGCCGGTGTACCCCGTCCTGCCGGTGATCCGTGGCCCGCACCACGAGGCCCTCGGTCACCGGCGGCGCGGCCGTCCTGCTCGCCCCGGCGAGCGGCGCGCGCACCCGCACACCGAGCGATGCCTTCAGCTCGCCGCCGAGTGCCGACCACACATCAGAGGCGGACGGGCCGTCGGGCCCCGCTCCGGCGGTGTCCAGCGAGACGGTCAGGCCCAGTTCGGCCAGCGAGCCCGTGAGCAGCCGCTCCGGCAGCGCGTCGACGGCCACCAGCGTGGCCAGCACCTGGGACAGCAGCCGATGCTCGTCCTGCGGGCGGCTCGCCCACGCCGTGACCAGGTACGTCAGCTCGAACCAGCGGGGCGGGGTGCGGCGTGCCACCACATGTCCGTCCGCGTCGTACACCTCCCCGGCGCCGCTGCCACGCCGGCTCGGGTCCTCCCGGATGTCGTACAGGAACGCACAGACGGTGGGGGCGTTGCGGCGCGCGGCCCAGTCCCGGGTCGGCGCGTCGAGGACGATCTCGACCCCGGACGCCTCCAGCCCAGACTCCGCGAGCAGACCGCGCAGTGCCTCGTCGACCTCGTGGATCACCGGCGGGTCACCTCGTCCGGCGGCTGCACACTGCCGTTCACCACCAGGAAGTCGGTCTTCACCGGGGAGAATCCGGGCCCGCTCGCGGTGATCGTCCGCGGACCCGTCTGGTCCTTGGTGAGGATGAGCAGCTGGCCGATGAACGTGCCGTCCGGCTGGGGCACGGTCGGTGCCGCGGCGGCGGTGATCCCCGGGTTCCAGCTGAAGCGCACCGGGACGCCCGGCGGGAAGTCCTTGCCGCGCACCGAGGTGACGAAGCCGGGCTTGCCGATCGGAGGGACGGCGACGATCTTCGGCTGCAGGATCCGCAGCGTGGTGTGCGTCCTGTTGTCCCGAGGGTCGGCGTCCGTGCCGGTGGTGGTGAGGGTGCCGGTGACCCGGCCGGTCAGCGCGTGGTCGGGGGAGAGCACCACCCGTACGACGGTGGAGTCGCCCGCTGCCAGGTCCGGCAGCGCACACACCCAGCGGGTGTCACAGCCGGCCGGCGGCCCGCCGTCCGGGATCCCGGAGGGCAGGCCGATCCGCAGCCGCAGCCCGGTCGCCAGGGCGTTACGGCCGTTGCGCACGGTGTACGTCACCACGACCCGGCCGCCGACATAGCCCGGGTCGGGCTGGGCGGTGACCCGGACGCCGGGGCCGGCCTTCGGGGCGGGCGGCGTCGGTGGGGTGGGAGGCGTCGGAGGTGTCGGCGGCGTCGGAGGCGGGGTGGGAGGGTTGGCCCTGTGCACCGGTACCACGGTCCGGGCGGTGTTGTCGTCGGGCCGCGGGTCGATCACGCTCCCGGTGACCGACCAGTCCAACGGCTGGTCGCCGACGGTGAGCCCGGTCAGCGTCACGGTCACCGGCACGGTCGTGCCAGGCGGCACCACACCGATGTCGCACTGCAGGGAGGCGGCGTCACAGGTGCCGCCCGGCCGGCGGATCCTGCTCACGCTCACCCCGGCCGGCGGCGCGATGGTCAGCCGGGTGCCGGGCGAGGCGGCCGGGCCGTTGTCGACGACGTCGACGCGGACGTCCGCGGAGTGACCGACGGTGACCGCGGGCACGGTGCCCGGGGCGTGCACGGCCAGGTCCACGGACTGCTGGACGCTCGGCTCCTTCTGCCGCCCCGGCAGTTCCAGGGTGAGCGCGCTCAGATGGCCGGTGGCCACATTCAACCGATGCAGCCTCTCCGGGCAGTTGACCGGCGTGTCGGTGCGTGCGCTGAAGACGATTCCGGTGCCGTCCGCGGTCCAGGCCGCGTCACGCGGCTGGTGCGGTCCGGTGACCGAGCTGTCGGGCAGCTCCCGGCGGCAGGCGTCGGCGTCGCCGCGGGCCGACTCGGGCAGCAGCACCTGACAGGTGTCGCCGGACACGGAGGTGAGCACCATGCCGTTGTGCTCGTCGACCTGGCCGCCGCCGTTCTTGCGGTTGAAGGCGATCTGCCGGCCGTCCGGCGAGAACGCGGGACTGTCGTCGATGACCGCGCAGGTGCCGGGGCAGATCGTCGCGCTCAGATCGCGCTGCTGGTCCAGATGGTCCACCGGCACGGTCCAGATGTGCTTGTTGCCGCCGTTCCCGTCGATGGTCATGTTGCGGGTGAAGGCGAGCGTGGTGCCGTCGGAGGACCAGGTGGGCTGGGCGTCGCCGCCCGTCTGCCGGCCGGCCGGCGGCACGATCTCGTGCACGATCGCACCGGTGGACGCGTCGGCGATCAGGATGTGCCCGGGACCGGAGGCGGAGCCGACCCCGCCCGGCGACGTCCGGGTGAACGCGATGAACCTGCCGTCCGGCGACAACGTGGGGTCGGTGTCCCAGTCCTTCGGTCCGCGCCCGGCGAGCGGCATGGGCGCGGCGTTGGAGCCGTCGGCGTCCACCGTCCAGATCCGCTCGATCCGGTTGTCCGTGTCACCCTCGAACCGAGTCACCACGATGCGCCGGCCGTCGGGCGTGTAGTTCTGCCGCTCGGTCCACGGGTCGTACCCGGCCGCCGGGTTGAACAGGGGGTCCTTGGCCGGATCGGTGTTGCTGTCGGCCGCCGGGTCCTCGTTCAGGATGGTCAGCCCGAGGTCACGCGGGTCGGCGCCGTCCGCCCGGACGTCCTGGAGGGTCACCACATGCGGACCGTGCACGCCGTTCGCCGTGTTGCTGCCCTTCGCCGAGGTGCGGTCCACCACGACATACCCGCCGTTCTGCGGGCCGACCCAGGTCGGCGTGCCGACGGCGCGGTCCTCCATGAGCACCAGGTTCGGGCCCGACGCGCGGTTCTGTACCTGGTACACGTGGTCCCAGTCGCCCTCGCAGCCACAGGTGCGGTCCGGGCTGAGAAACAGCACGCCCTCCCCGTCGGGCGTCCACGCTGCCCCATGGGTCCGCCAGCCGGTCGGTGCGCCGGTGAGCAGCGGCTGGTCGCCGGCCGTGCCGCCGGTCACCCGCAGCCGGGGGCCCGTCGAGTTGTCGGAGGCGGTGGGGGTGGAGGTGTACGCGATGAGGTCCCGGTGCGCCGGGTCGTTCACCGGGTTCCACACCGGTTCCGTCGCCTTGTTGCCCAGCGTGCCGGTCACCCGGGTCGGGGTGCCGCCGGCCAGCGGGCGCACGTAGATCTGCTCCCCGAGGACCGCGTCGCTGTCACAGGCGTACGCCAGGCGCTGCCCGTCCGGCGACACCGTCGGGCTCTCCTCGTTCGCCGGTGTGTCGGTCAGCCGGGTCAGCCCGGTGCCGTCGGTGCGCACCAGCCACAGGTCGCGCTGCTTCCTGCCGTTCGGGCCGCCGGGCTCCGCCGAGTCGAACACCACGGACTTGCCGTCCGGGGTCAGCCGGGGGTGTGCCGCGTCCCGGCCGCTGGTCAGCTTGCGCACCGAGCCGTCGGGGGCGCGTAGATAGATCTGTGGGTTCTTCTCGTCGCGGCGGCCGGCGAACACCATCGTGTCGCCCAGGGCCGACGGCTCGACGTCGTAGTGCGCCGGGCCCGCCCCGAACAGCGGCTCGCTGTCCTTGGTGTCGATCACCTTGCCGAGGCTGCGGTGCCCGGTGCCGGCGTAGGCGATCCGGGTGGCGGAGGCGTCGACGGCCTTGGGCTGGGCCTGGGCGCTGCCCGGTCCCGAGGCCGCCGTCAGCGCGAGCAACGGGACCAGCAGGAGCAACGAGGCTCCGAATCTCCCCAGCCGACGCCGCCCGCCGGGGTCAGCGGTGCCGTTCACGGTCCACCTCGCAGTCTCGGAACACATGGGTCGCCCCGCCACTCTGCGTCCGTGCGGGCGTCGCGCGGCAGGGCGGCGGGGCCCTGCCAGAGGGAAGCGCGGGCTGCGCTTTCGGGCAACACCACGCTCCTGAATCAGTAGGTGACGTCCACTCAGATAAGTCCGTTGCGCAGTGCGTAGCCGACGGCATGAGCCCGGTTGCGTAACTGCAGACGTGTGGTGATCTCATGCAGCACGTTCTTGACGGTCCGTTCGGAGTACGACGTCTTGCGCGCTATCTCCGCGGTGTCGAACCCGTCCGCCACCAGGCGCAGCATGTCCGCCTCGCGCGCGGTCAGCGTGGACAGGGTCAGACCGTGCGGATCGAGCGCCGCGCGCTGCACGTTGCCGACATGGCTCAGCAACTTGCCGAGCAGGTCACCGGGGAGCACGCCTTCGCCGTTGGCCAGCGCGAGCACCAGATGAAGGAGCCGGTCCTGGTCCGCCTCGGCGCGCCGCAGCACCGCCGCGACACCGCACTCGACGACCCGCTGCAGCGCCGCGGACTCGAAGGAACCGACCACGAGTCCGGTGCGCGTCGCACGGTTGCGCTGCAACCGCTGCAGCAGGGCCATCACCTCGTCGTCCACGGAGTCGACGACCACGAGGGACGCGTGTGCCCGTTCCGCGTCGGTGTCGTCCAGCAGCTCCACCTCGGGACGCTGGCGGAGCTGATGGACGACACCGACGCGCAGGACCAGGTCCTGGGCGTAGACGGCGACGGAGACCCGGTACGGCCGGCCGGCCGTACCGGCTTGATGTTCTGCTGCGGAGAGGGACATGCGGAGTCCTGTTCCAGTCGGAGTGGCGAAGGGGCGCGGAAGGTCGCGGGAGCTGAAAAGGGGACGGCGGCGGGGCCCGCCGGAGGTCCGCGGGCCGGTGCATGAGTCATCAACAGGCCTGCTGGTCCGGCAAGTTGTCCTTGACCGCGCGGGGCACGCGCACTGCCCGGATGTTGCCCTCGCACCTCTCGTGGCCGTCCGGAGGCGGTTCTACGGTCGTCGCGTGACGCCTTCTGCAGCCTCTTCCGGCCCTGGACTGCCCGGGCTCGACATGCCCGACGTGACAGTGACCCCGGGCGGTACCGCCTCGACTCGGCTGACCGTACGCAACGACAGTGACATCGTCGAGGCGTACACATTGGAGGTCGTCGGTGACTGTGCGGCCTGGGCCACCGTGGAACCCGAGCGGGTCTCGCTGTATCCCGGCACCTCCGAGACGGTGACCATCCGGCTGGACCCGCCCCGCTCGCCCGAGGTCCGCGCGGGCGATGTGCCGCTGGCCGTACGCGTGCTGCCGGCGGAGCACCCCGAGGCCGTCACTGTGCCCGAAACGACGGTGCACGTGGAGGAGTTCCACGAGCTGCGCACCGAGATCCTGCCGCGCCGCCGGCGTGGCTGGCTCCGCGGCCGCTATCGGCTGGCGGTGCGCAACGAGGGCAACGCCCCGGCCCGGATCGCCCTGACACCGGAACAGCCGGGGGAGGAGCTGCGGTTCGCGTTCACCGCCGCCGCACTGCCGCTGGAGCCGGGCGAGTCGGTGGAGACCCGGCTGCGGGTGCGCACCGGCAAGCCGGTCTGGTTCGGCAAGCCCGTGGTCTGGCCGTTCACCGTACGTGCGACGGACACCGCGGCCGCTGAGCGCGCCGAACGGCCCGGTGCTCTCGTTCGGCCGCCGCTGGAAGCCGAGTTCGTTCAGATCCCGGTCTTCCCCAAGTGGCTGCTCGCGGTGCTCGCGGCCCTGATCGCGCTGCTGCTCGCATGGTTCGCGCTCGTCCGTCCGGCGGTGCGCAGCGCCGCGAAGCAGGCCGCCAACGAGGTGGTCCAGCCGCGGCCCACGCCCGGCGGCCAGAACGGGCAGTCTCCCGGGTCCGGTTCCGGGGACAAGGCGGGTACGGGTACCCAGGGCGGCAAGGGCTCGACGTCGGGCAACGGCGGCGGTGGCGGCGGTGGCGGCACGGGCGGAGACGGTGGTGATGGCGGCACCGGTCAGCAGAGTTCGGCCACGATCGACGTACAGACGTCCGGCGGGCAGGACAAGACCGGTACCTATGTGGTGCCCAAGGGCAAGGTGTTCGGGATCACGGACATCGTGGTCGCCAACTTCCAGGGCGACGAAGGCGTCATGACCATCACCTTCGGCGACCGGAAGATCACCACGATCGCTCTGGAGACCTTCCGCAATCAGGACTACCACTGGGTCACCCCCATCAAGATCCCTGAGGACGCCAAGGTCGCTGTGAAGGTGACATGTGCGAAGCCCGGTACTCCGGCAACCGGCCAGCAGGCACAGCAGTGTCATGAGGTCCTGAACGTCAGTGGCGTACTCAGCGACGTCACCCGGTGACATCGTTCCCCCGGACATCGTTCGCCCCGTAGGGCACGATCGGAAGAGGAGAATCCCACTCCGTCCGAAAACCGGCAGAGCGCGGGATGGTTTCCGACGCATTTCGCAGAATGCCGGAAGCCCGGAAACGTGGGCCTCCGGCGGGCTTCCGCTGGGCTTGGGCGAGTGCAACTGCTCTCAGCGATTGGCCGGTTCAGGCACCTGATGCCATGCCTTGCAGGTGCGAAGGCATCCTGAGTGGGGGTCAAGGCGGCGCGCCACGTCGGCGTGCGTCGAGTCCGGCCCGCACGCGGTGCGGGTCAACGCCGTGGAGTACGGAGCCACCCGCACGGAGGGCACGGCCGGCATGGGCGAGGACCTCGATGCCCTCGCGGCGCAGGCCCCCGCCGGACGGTCCGCCTAGGCCCGGGAGATCGTCGAGATGATCGCCTGTCCGGCGGGCGACGCGGTGGCTTCGTGCAGGGAGTGGTTCTGCGCGTCGACGGCGGCCGCACTGCCGTCCGACCGGCCCGACAGGGGGGCGAAGGCGCCGCACGTGCCCGGGCCCCTGGCCGCGGCGCCCTGTCGCGGAGGGGCACCGGCCCCCGCGTCCCTTGCCGGCGGAGTGCCGATACGCGGCCCGCGAAGGTGCCCGGTCCGCCGGTCACCCGGTCGCCGTCCGGTCGAGCGCTGCGATGAGCCGCCGCAGACGGCGGCGGGAATCGGCGGGCCGCACCGCCCGGGATGCGCCGCAAGAGAGGGTGCCCGACCACGGGTGGCCAGGTCACGCGGGCCTGCAGCGGCTGCTGCCGGCCCGGCGGAGCGAGCGTGAAGGCCCGCCCGGACGCGACCGTCGCCGGCTTCACGTCCGTGATGAGCGCCTGTCCCTCGGGCGCCTGCGGACCCAGGTCCTGCCGCTGCCGCGCAGAAGCGCGGGTCGCGTCCCGCGAAGTGGTGTAGGAATCTGGACTGTTGCGCCCCAGCGACCGGCTCCGTGGTGGACGCCGTCAGGAGTTCGCCGGCCACTTCCGCGCCGCTCGCAGCGGCGGAAGCGGCGCTCCGCCGGGACGGCGACCCCAGTGCAGGCGTGACCTGCGAACTCGCCCACTCCGCATCGCTACACCACTTTGTGGGCCGCGACCGAAACGCGGTCGGCTCGTCGTACCGGGCGGGGCTGCCCGGGCGGGGTAACCCGACCCACCGCAGGTCCCCGAGCGCGTCGAGTGCAATGCCGTCGGGGACCGGCGAGTTCGGTTGCCCGCTCGGCGGCCGGCAGCACACCCGGCTTCTTCGGTACCCGTCCGACGGCAATCCCCTTGCCCGCAAGGCTGCCCTCGCGTTCATTCCGCGGCTCGGCGGGGCCGGGCAGGCTGTGGTGTTGAGGTGTGTCCGGCTTGGAGGGGAGCGCCCGTGCGCGCGCACGACAAGGAGAACGAGCAGAGCGACACGCGGTCCGCGCCGCGTCGGCCGGCCGGCCCGGCGCCCGCCGGGCTGGAGGCGCTGCAGCGAGCGGTGGGCAACGAGGCGGTGACGCGGGCCGTCGCACGGGAGCGGGACGGGCAGGTGCAGCGTCGCTCCCTGGTGCACGATGTGCTGCGCTCTCCGGGCAGGCCGATGGACGCCGGGCTGCGTGACGAGATGGAGGCCCGGTTCGGGGGCGCCGACTTCAGCGGTGTGCGCGTCCACTCGGACGAGGTCGCCCGCCGCTCGGCGGTGGAGATCCAGGCCAAGGCGTACACCTCGGGAGCGCATGTGGTCGACGGCGGCCGGATGACGAAGGAGGACTGGGCGCACGAGCTGACCCACTACCTGGACCAGCAGGCCGGCCCGGTTCCCGGTACGGACAACGGCTCGGGCCTGCGCGTCTCGGATCCCGCCGACGCGGGAGAGCGCCGCGCGGTCGCCAACGCGCGCAGGGTGATGAGCGGCGGCGCGCCGGTGCAGCGGACGGCCGAGGAGCACACGAGCGGCCACCCCACCGGCAGCCATCGGACCCACGCGGCCTCGCCCGTCCAGCGGACCGAGGACGACGACCTGCGCAACGCCAAGACGCCGGACGAGATCCTCGCCGCCCTGAAGAAGTCGGGCCATTCGGACGACGACGCCTGGCAGTTGATGCAGTACATGACCTCCCAGCAGTTCCGGCCCGGTGAGGGGCAGAGCGAGTTCGACATCCTCGACAGCATCAAGCAGGCCTCGCAGCAGCGGATTGCCCCGGTCCGCAGGAGGCAGGCCGGAGAGCTGCTGGCCAAGCGGTGGACGATCCGTCACTACACGGGCCGTGATCCGGAGAACCCGCCGAGTTTCACGGAGATCGCGTCGACGTACGAGAACGCGGCCGCCGGCCGGGCGAGCGAGCACACGAATGTCGCCGACTGGCGGTCGCTCGGCAACATCAAGTTCACGTTCTACCTGGTGGCCGTGGACGGCAAGGTGCCCCAGCGCAACTGGCTCAACAACACGCACTGGTACGCGGAGTGGGACCTCGACGAGATCTCGGACTGCTGGATCTCCCCGGACCTGCTGGAGAAGATGAACAAGTCCATGGACGCCGACGCGGCCCGAGAGACGATGAAGACGGCCAAGGCGTTCCGCGGCACCGGCGCGCAACTCAAGGAGCTGCTCGCGGTCAGCGCCTTCGGTAGCGGCAACGATCCGGCCACCGCCCTCGACACCGCGATCGGCGGCGCCTTCGAGCTGAAGGTCCCCGGCGGGCTGACGGTCAAGGAGTGGAAGAAGAAGTAGGTGGTCGCGGTCGCCGTCAGCACCGCGATCGCGAGGGCCACGGTCAGCACTCCGAGGATCAGCGCCGCCGGAAACCAGTCCGGGCTGGTGCCGAGCACGCCGATGCCCACCATCAGCAGAGGGACGAGCGCGGCCATGCGGGCGAGCCGCCGCACCACGTGCGGGGGCCAGGCCCCGTTCTTCCGGGACCCGGGCGCCATCAGCGGCCCTAGAACCGGCGCAGCCCGACCTGCCGGGACAGCCAGACCAGCAGCTCGAAGAGCACCAGTACCACCGGCAGGGCCCACGCGGCGATGTCGATCCCGCTGTAGTCCGTCTCGGCCAGTTCCGGCGCCGTCCAGCCGTGCGGGTCGACGAGCACCTCCTCGGTCTGCCCGACTTCCATCGGCCCGTCGCAGGAGTCGTTGCCCAGCTCGGCGTGCTTGAGCGGCTTGCCGTCCACCCGTCCCAGAAGGCAGGTGTACTCCGGCCCGTGCTTGCCCTGGTACGTCTTCACCGAGGTGACCCGCACCTCCACCCGCTGCCCTTGGTGCGCCATCACCTCCGCCTGCAGCACCGGCCCTGGCCCGGACAGCGCGGCGATCCCCACGATCACCCCGCCGACGATCAACCACCCGTTCGGCGCTGCGATGACCATCAGCGAGAGAGTCGCGATCAGCGCGAAGGTCCCGAGCACCAGTCCGAGCCCGCTCCAGTCCGGATTGGCGGCCAGCAACGACAGCCCGATGATCAACGGCGGACCGAAAAACGCCATCGTGGTGAGGCGACGTACCTGCCGGGACGAGGTGGCGGTGGCTATTCGAGGCACGGCGTCAGTGTGACGAAGGGGGTCGTCAGGCTGAAGAGCGGGGTCCGCCCCGCTGCCGGATCAGGCCGGTGTCCGGCCGGGGGCGCCGGCCCGGTCAGAAGTCGTCCGACGCGCTCCCGCGCGGGACCGGATGCTGTGGCGCGGGTCGCCGCGCAGGATCTGGCGAATCGCATCGATTTCCGGGCCATCCACGGCCGCGTTCGCGGCGGCATCGGCCAGGGCCCGCCGCACGCGGAAGTCGGGGTCGCGGGCGAGGTGCAGGGCGGTCTTGTGATGGCGGGCGGGGAACCGCATACACAGGACGACACCGGCCTGGCGGACGCCGAAGTGGTGGTGGGTGGCGAGCAGCCCGGGGTCGACGATGCCGGCGATGTCGTTCGGGAGCCTGCACAGCGCAGCGGCCGCCTCGTGGACATCGTGCTCGTCGCGGCTGCCTGGCAACTCGGTCGCCTGGTCGCGGCCCCACGCGTGCTCATCAGAACTGGAGGCCGCTGCAGCGGCGAACATGAGCGCGGGGCCGCGCAGCGACGCCGACCCGATGTTGACCTGGAACGCGCTCAGAGGGTGCGGGCTGTCCGTGGGTACTTCGCCCAGGTAGCTGTCGGACTCGTCGCCGACCACCAGGCTCGTGACGGCCTGGAAGGTGTAGCGCCGGTCCGGTTGCGGTCGGCCCACGACCAGGTTCCCCGCCGCAGTCAGAGCCTGTTGCCGCGCAAGGACGACCTCCCGCTCGTCGCCGGCGATCGCCAGGGGCCACCTGGTGGGAATCGGGCACGAGGGCGGAGCCGATCTGGGCGATGCCAGGTGTGGGTGGGGGATCGGGTGCGGCTCGTTCTCCGGTCTACTTCTCGACGAACACGAGGTCTTCGATCGGTCGGGTCATCCGGAACGTGTTGCCGTTGGTGACCTCGACCACGTGCTGGAGGCCGACGATGCTGTCGCGTTGTCCGGGGACATAGAACTCGTCGGCGCCGCCGGCCAGATAGGCGGGGAGACAGGCGAGAGACGGGCCGAAGAGCCGGATGTGGTCGGCGAGGCGGCGGAACAGCTTGGGCACGATCACCAATTCGTCGGTGAGCGAGGCAAGACTGTCGATCTTCGCGCCGCTGGTCGTCACGTCGTACGACCAGACACCGCCCGGCACCTGGGCCGCCCTGGCCTCCTGCGTGGTCGTGGTCATGTTCGCCCGCAGCTCCCGGGGGAGGCCGCTGTAGAAGGTGGGGTACACCAGGCCGCGGGACAGCAGGTGGTGATTGGCGGTCCGGTGCAGCATGTCCACGGTGACGTCGACCCGTTCGCCGCTCTTCGCGGGCTTCGGAGGGTTGCCGGTCTCCGGCGGGTCGCCGCGGCCGATCAACGCGACGCAGCGGCCGTAGACGTCGGCGCCGGAGGTGAGGATGTAGCCGGGCACGGTCTCTGGGGTCGAAGCCTCGACCTTCTCTTCGGTGTCCTGCTCGACGTCGTCGAAGCCCAGCCAGCTCAGCAGCTCGTCTCGGGCGGCGTGTGCGCCCAGGCGCAGCGGCTGGTGGACGAAATCGGGCCCGACCCCCTTGTAGTGGGTCTCGGTGGCGTCGATCCCGTCCAGCCGGAGCGAGGCGCCGCCGTTCTCGTCCCGCTTGACCCGGTGCTGGCCGGGGACCTCGCACCAGAACCCCGGGTCGCGCGGGGTGAAGTGGACCGTGTCGCCGTCGGGCCGGTCGCCGATGATCCGGTACGAGCCGGTGATGAGCAGCATGGACATATCTACCTCCTGTGTCTGTTTAGTAACTAATTGGTACCAAACGTCCGAACCGTCGGCGAGAGCCGGACCGGTGAGTCCGCACTCCAGGGAGACCCAGGCCCGACGCTCAGGATCAAGGAGTTGCGGGCGGCGGCCCGGCTGACCGGGGCGCGTGGAGACCCGTTGGCGAGTTGCAGATCGTTGGCCTGTCGGTATGTCGGAGCGTGTCATGCCCGGTCGCACGGACGGCCTGATCGCCCGCCCTGGGTGCTGCGGACGCTCTGTGGGTCGATTTGACGGCCGATAGTGCTGTGCCGACGGCTTCTGGGGCATTCGCCTGCTCTCCTGCCCGTGTCCGGGTGGGGTACGTCCCGCTTGGCAGCCATGTGGTGGCGACGGTCAGGGCGAGCGGCGGTCAGTCCTGCAACACACAGGATCGCCCCGACCACCTGTACAGCAACGACATCCGCGTGGCGAACCGCTACGCACGCCTCTTCGACACCGACACCGACGATTGGCTTCGCCACTGGCACCGTTGCCCCGGCTGCCGCGCACGCGCCACCCTGCCCCTGCCGCACCTCGCCGCATGGACCGCCCACATAGCCTGCCGATCGCTGCGCCCGACCCACCGCGCCCCGCCGCGGGCGCAAGCCCTGCGGTGTCCTGCGTGTGTCCTGGACGGGCAGTCAGAACGCGCCCCGCTCCTGCCTGCTCACGGTCGCCGTCGACTTCTGCCCCTCCGGCGAGCACCGTGTCCTGGCGCAAGTCCCCTGCCACGAAGCCGCCGAGCGGTTTCGCATCTGGTTGGCCGAGACAGCCCCTGCCGTGGCCGCCGCGGCCGGTCCTGGCCGCTTGGACGGACTCCCCGCCCAGATCCGGCCAGTCATCGCGGACACCAGCGGCGAGGACCCCGGTGTGAGCAGCCGGTCCGCGCCGGTGACGGCGCGGACGGCTCAGTGCCGGCGACCGTGGCCGAAGGCCCGGCGGACGAGCCGGACCACGAACCAGACCAGCAGGGCGATGAAGAGGACGACGAGGACGACGAGGACAAGGAGGAAGATGCCGAGCTTCTTGAAGAAGCCGCTCTTCTTCTTGGCCCTCGTGGTGTGGAGTCGAGCCGATGCGGCGTGATGCCGGGATGTGCGGTGGCGGAGGCTGACGTCGGAGGCGGTGTCCGGAGACGCAGGCCCGGTGCGTGCGGTGATGACGGCCGTTGCCGTCCGCTGCTGCGCGTCGGTCGCGGCGGCCGCCGATGTCACCGACAGGCCCAGTCCGAGGAGCAGCGTCAGGAGCAGCGCCGCCAAGCGGCCCTTCGAGTTGTGGCAGTTCGTGGTGGTCATGTGCAACTCCCCGTTTCGGATGTGGATGCGGTTGCTGCCTTGCGTAAAGGCGCAACTATTATCGCGGACAGACGTTTCTTCCCATCTCCGGATCTGGACGGGGTTTCCCATGCGTTACCTGGTACGCGATCGCATGCTGGCGTTCCACGAGGAGGCCTGGGTCGAGACGGAGGACCGGCAGAAGCTGTTCAGGGTCGACCGCAAACTGATGCGGCTGCGTACGACGTTTCACTTCGTGGACACCCGGGGCGACCAGGTCGCGAGCATCGTGAAGAAGGCCCTGACTCTTCATCACACGATCCTGATCAAGCAGAACGGCGAGACCGTCGGGCGCATCAGCAAGCGGAGGTTTCGCCTCTTCGGTGACCGTTTCAAGGTGACCCTGCGGGACGGGCGCCGGCTGCGCATAGCCGGCGACCTGTGGGACCGCGAGTTCGGAATCGCGGACAACGGCACCACTCTGGCGCACATCTCGCGCCGCTGGTTCAGCATCCGCGACGCCTACGCGGTCGACGTGATGTACGAACCCGACTGGCTGCTGCTGATCGTCCTCGCGGTGTGTGTGGACCACATCATCGAGGACCGCAGGAGCGAACAGCTCGGCAATCTCTGACGCACGCACCTTTTCGACGCACGTAGCCCGTTGACATATGTGCGTCCCGGACGCAGTACAGCTGTGACGCTGGGACATTCGACGCGCCGTTGGGACGGCGCCTGATCGGGGGAGAACCACCTCATCATGATGGGACATTCGCATGCCGTGAGCGGCGCGCTGCTGTTCGCCGGCACCTCTGTATACCTTCCACCCGCACTGTTGCACACGCATCTGCAGCCCCAGGAGATCCTGATGGGCACGGTGCTGTGCGCGGGTGCCGCACTGCTGCCCGACCTCGACCACCATGACGGAACGATCGCGAACTTCCTCGGTCCGGTCTCCCGGCTGCTGTGCCGGTTCGTTGCCTGGGTCTCCGGTGGTCACCGCCATGCCACGCACTCCCTGTTCTTCATTGCCCTCATGACAGTGGGCACCTGGGCCGGAATCGCCTACCTGGGCAGGCCGTTCACACTAGGGATGTGTTTCTTCCTGCTGGCGATGGCGGTACGCGCGCTCAATCTCTGCCCACCCGGCCACGGTTTCCATGCCTGGGGCACCATCGTGGCGATGGCAGCACTGGGCACCGCCGCGATCGCCAAGTTCATCCCCTCCGCGCCGGGTTGGCTGCCTTACGCGGTCGGTCTGGGCTGCCTGGCCCACCTGCTCGGTGACTCCATCACCAAGCAGGGCGCTCCTTGGCTGTGGCCGCTGAAGACCCGTTACGAAATCGTGTTGATCAAGAGCAGTGGCAACAAGCTGGAGACCGAGATACTGACGCCGCTGATGGGCGCCGGGACCATCGCCCTGCTCTGGCTGACGGTCTTGTCGCCGCATCCCTTGCATTGAGGCGGTGCCAGGCTCCACCGAGGCCCGTGCGATCAGCGATCGTTGCGCCGGCGGGCGATGGTGAAGCGGCCCACGGGTCCAAGACCGTCGTACGGGCCGCTCGCCGTGGAGCAGGGCGACGCCGCCATACCGGGTCAACGTCCGCCTCACCACACAGGACACGGTCTTAGGGCCTGACCGCGAACACCATGCCGATGTCGCCGGCCTGCTGCACCGGGTCCTGCTCGGTACTGACCGTGAAGCCGTGCGCGAGGAGGACCTCGCAGACTGTGCCGCGGTTCTGCTGCCAGCGCTCCACCTCGACGACGGCCTGGCGGACAAGCGGCCAATGCCGTTCCTCGATGCCTCTGAGTACATCGAGTTCGGCGCCTTCCACATCGACCTTGAGCAGGTCGATGTGGTCGATGCCCTGCTCGTCGAGCGCTGATGACAGGGGCCTGACCTTCACCCGGTGCGTCTCAAGCCGCCGCATCACCCGCAGCTTGCGGCTGACGAGAAGAGTGAGGATGGGAGAGGGTACGCGGCGCAGGACCGCTCCCAGGCCGCCCTGGCGGATCATTTCGACAACGCTGGCGGTGACCCGCCGCCGCTCAGCCTCGATGTTCCCCTGATCCCGCGATGAGGACGAGAAGATCGTGGCGGCCGGAATGTAGCTGAAGTCGAGCTCGTCATCGCGGGACGCCAGGCCGTAAGGGAGCGCGGTCAGACGTCCGTTGAAGAATTCGCGGGCATTGCGTTCGAGCGTTGCGTGGAGTGGCGGCACCGGCTCGAAGGCGTAGATCCGCACGTCCCCGTCGAGCCGCTCATAGACGGCCGCAGAGAACACACCGATGTTGGCGCCCACGTCGAGTACCGTCGCGCCCGGCGTGCACTCGACGCCGTGGGTGAAGTAGCCGCCCACCTCCTCGCGCAGGAAGGACGCCTCCCAACGATTGATACTGTGCAGTTCAATCGCACGCATGACCATGACAAGTGATTTATCAGGGTTGGTGTCAACAATCCAGCCCGCAGGCTTCACTTCGGCCGCATCGCTGATCCACAGGGTGTGACACCACCCCATTCTCATACCAACCGTCCTTGGGCAGGCCGGCCGGTCGGGCTCGCCGTGTCCCCGTTCACCAGCGGTCTTCCAGTCCGAGGGGCCACCCTTCGGCCGGCGTCGCACGCGGTGCCGCTCGCCGCGAAAGGTGGCCACTCGCGGTTCCACCGGCCGGGAAGAGGCCTCGGCCGGGCCGAGTTCAGGAGACCATAGACGTCAGGTACGTCAGGTAAACCCCTCCCTCGCAGTCGGGCATCTTCCGCAGTGTCCAGCGGCCCCGGACGGTCGCGGAGGAGAAGTTCGACTCGGCGTCGTCCTTCTCCACCTCACCGTCCTTCGGGGCGTATCCGGCCTTGGGGAGCTGCTTGTGCAGAAAGGCCAGGGTGGCGTCGAAGCCGCTCCGTACGACAGTGGCGACGATCAGCCGGCCGCCGGTGCGGTGCTCCACCGAGGTCACGACCGTGCCCTCGGGCGTCGGCAGATCCTCCGGGAAGTCCTTGGGAAGCGGCAGTGAGGCTGCGGTGGGGCAGCCGTCGGGCACGGAGGCGGCCGTGTACGGCGTGGCACGCAAGGGTCCGGCGTTCCGGGGTGCGGGCGAGCATCCGGTGACGGCCGCCAGACCGAGGACGGCGCCGACCAGCACGGCAGCCGGGGCGAACGGCTTCACCTAGCGGCCTCCCCTGGACTTCTTGTGCTTGCCGGCGACCACGGCGTCGTACGCGCCGTACAGCGTGTTGCCGGAGGACTGGCGGGCGACGGAGGCCAGTGCGTCGTAGTTCTGCGCGCCGCCGGTGGCGCAGGTGCCGGTGCAGCCGTCGGCGTAGGCGGCGAGCACACGGCCCTGGGCGTCGAGGGTGACATCGATGAAGTCCAGAAGATTGCGGTCCTGGCCGCAGGTGGTGCCGCCCGTGCAGATGGACCCCTTCTGTACCGGGTCGGTCGGGGTGGCGTCGACGGTGACCCAGGACTGGCCGCCGTCGTAGGTGGTGGCCACGTACAGGTGCCAGACGCCCTTGAAGTCGGCCGTGTCCTGGTAGTTGCCCCCGCTCGTGGTGCCCAGGAAGGCGAAGGCGGCGCGGTTGTCGTCGCCCGCGGTCACGGCGGGGAAGACGATGTTCTTGATTCCGAGGGACGCGCCGACGTTCTGGTCGTACAGCCACGTCTTGCCCTTGTCGTGGCTGACGGCGATCCGCGCGGTGCCGTCGCTGTTCTGGTAGCCCATGTACACGGTCCCGGCGGCGCCGATTCCCACACTCGGGTCGGAGTCACCGGGGGTGCTGGACGGGTTCTTGCGGACGGTCCACGTCAGCCCGTTGTCCTCGGACACGGCCACGGCCTGGTTGCCGCCGCAACCCTTGTTGGGCACGTACACCGTGCCGTCCGGGGCGACCTTCACGTGCCCGTGCAGGCCGCCACAGTCCAGAAGCGAGTACATCGGAACGGCGGGCCCGTACGTCAGACCGCCGTCCCGGCTGACCGCGCAGGAAGCGTCGGCGATGTCCTGGGAGCAGTAGTAGACGGCGTTCGGGTACGACGTGACGGCGCCCGGCTCGCCCGTGGTGAAGGGGCCGCCACCGATGCTCTGGTGGTCCACTCCGGAGTTGACGCCCGAGCCGCCTGTCGGCGTCCACGTCTCGCCGTCGTCGTCGGTGTAGCAGGTCAGGGCGGTCTTTCCGGCGAGCTGCGACTCGAAGGTGCGGTGGGTGGCCGGGTCGGTGAACAGGATCGGGTCGAGGCTGGTGGTACTGCCCTGGGGGCAGCCGTTGGTCGCGTTCGCGCTCTTGTCCTGCCAGGTGGCGGCGCCGGCGCCGTCGTAGGTGACCTTGAGCGTCGAAGTGTACGCCTGGAACATCGCGGCACCGGTCGCGCGGTCGACGCCGATCGAGGGTTCGCCGGCGTTGTGCGCGTCCTTGATGCTGTCGGGCGCCGAGGAGTTCGCGTACGTCGGCGGGGTCGCCGTACTCGGCGGCGGATCGGCCGGATCGGCGACCAGGCTCGCGGTGCCGGTGAAGCTGTCACCGAGCGGCGCGTACGGCACCACGCGCACGGTGTACGACGCCGTCACCGCCGGAAGCAGCACGGTCTCCGGGTCGCTGGAGGAGGCTGAGGCGGCCACCTCGCGGCCGTCCGCGTCGAGGACGTACAGGTCGAAGTCGGCGGCGGAGTCCGGCCATTTGACGTCGACGCGCAGGCTGTGACCGGCGTCGTAGCCCACGGGCACTGACACCTTCAGGGTGTAGTCGTCGCAGAGTTGCGCATTGCCGCAGCTCACCGTTCCGGCAGCGCCGGTGACGTTCGGGACGGCGAAGGGACCGGCGCTCCACGTGGTCGTGGGCCCAGTGTCGCTGACCGATCCGGAGGACGGGGTGGCGGCGTCGGCCGACACACTCGGCAGAGTTCCGGCGATGAGTGCCAGCAACCCGACGGCGAGACGCCCCCGCGACCGCAGGGGGTGGTGAAGACGGAGCGTCGAGAGGAGAGCCACAGGTACCTCGTGGGTTCGCGAGTCGGACCAAGGGCGGTGGTGCGCAGCGGTACAGGTGGTGCCTTCGTCTGCTCTACGAGGAGGCAGGTGGCGTCCGTCGCGAGAAACCGAACTCTCTTCGAAACGGACCGGACACTGCGCAAGGCGTGCACCTCGCCGTCGAGATCTCCCGTGAAGGCTTCGCGTGGGCTCTGAAACACGCCTCACGCCTCTACGCCGATGAGTGAACCGTCTCCATCACCGACATCACGTCACTCGCCCACACCATCCACGTTGACGTGGAGAACGGAGACTTGAACGCCGCACGGCAACTGCTGCCCCGTGAACGCCCCTACCCCGGGAGTGAAGGGGGCCTGGCTCACCTGCACCAATGAGCCGATCAGTCAATTGAGATGATCATATCGGCGGCCGACCGGGGCTCTTGTGGGGATAGGTCCACTTGCCGGCGATCAGCTCTCGGTGCCGGCGCAGCAGCGTCGCTGGGGTGACGAAGAAGCTGCTCCAGCTCTGTATGGGCACTCGGGTTTTCACGCGGGACAGGCGGCGCGGCGCGTCGCAGACGCCGCCGCGGCCGGGAGCGGCGTGGCCGGTGCGCGCGCTCGGCAGGAGCTGACGGCGGAGTGGACGCCGGAGGGAGGCCCCGCCTCCGGCTCGCTCTCCGTCTCCGGCTCGGCGAAGTTCAGCCGTCGCAGCCCACGGCCTCGTCCATGGCACACCCGGGGTCATCGTGCTGGGGAGCCGTCGTGACTACTCCGTCGGGTGTAGAGGGCGTTGGGTGTACCGGAGTGCTGGGTGCAGGGAAGCACCGTCGAGAGCTGTGCGGCCGGGGGACGCGAGAGCCGCCGTGGCTGTCGGGGAGCCGTAGCGGTGGCCTTGAGGCTGCTGTGTTGCCGGGGACGGGGGGGGCGGAGGCGCTGGTCGGCGCGGTGGCCTGGTTGGTGGCGGTCGGAGCTGCGCCCCTGCCGGCCGACGGGGTGCTCGGTGACGCAGACGGTGTGCTCGGCGACGTGGACGGGGAGGTGCCGGCCGAGGGAGGCGTCCGGCCGAGCACTGTCAACACGGCGTCGGTGACCACTCCGTCCGCGTTCGTGGTGAGGACGATGGGGTCGGCGGCGCCGAGCAGATGATCGCAGCCCAGGTTCGTGAACGTCTGGTTGGCCCGTGCCGCGAGGAAACCGAAGAGGTTCGGCGCCATGGCCGGGTCCGGCGAGGGCGCCTTCTCGAAGAGCGGCTTGTCCTTGAAGACGCGCTGGATGCCGGCCGGATCGCGGAAGAGGGTGGTGCAGAAGCCCGCTCCGTCACCGTCGGCGCCGGCACCGACCGCGGGCATGTCGACTCCGGTGCGGTACGCGTTGGTCTTCGCGACGCTGCTACGGCCGTCGACGAGCGTCATCGGGTCGTTCCGCGGGACCAGCGCGATCGGCGCCTTCTGGTGTGCCGCGGCGGACAGTTCGTCCAGCGCGAGGGCGGACGTGGCACGGCCGTCGCCCGACTGGTCGGGCGCGGTGAAGGGCTTGCAGCCAAGGGCAGGGTCCATGAACTGGGTCAGCAACAGGTTGTCGCTGCCGTTGGCCAGATCCTTGGGGGCGCGGGTGGTCGCCGACCTGGCCCCGCCGTTGTGCCGGTGGTGCCGGTCGCCGCGGTTGGTCAGCCGGGCGGCATCCTTGAGCGCGGCCCTGCTCGCGGCGTTGTTCTGGGCGATACGGCCGTGCGCGTCGGCGAGGTAGTGGGTCACCACGTTGTCGCTTCCGTCCTGGTCCACGACGGAGAAGTCCCGCGTGGTCGGGCAGGGCAGGCCGTCCTTGGCTCTCCCGAGTGCCGGAATCCTGAGGTGCCCCTTGGCGATCTGGGCGTTGGCGGCCCGGAAGAAGGCCGGCGCATTGCAGTACGCGAACTGGCCGAAGACCGATCCCGGCAGGCCGTTGACACACTGGCCCCGGGCCGGACCGTCCCGACGTCCGCTTGCCCGCAAGGTCAGCTCGGCGCTGTTGAAACCGAACCAGATACCCACGGTCGAGCCGCGCGGCACCGAGGGCCGGGCGGTGGGCGCGGCCGGCTTCGTCCCCTTGTCGATCACCAACGGGTGGTAGAGGGTCAGCTTGCCGTTCGGGGTGACGATCGCGGCTTCCACGAACGCCGACTGGTCGGGGTTGGCCTCGTGGCAGGGTCCCTGCGCCGGGTCGGTCGCGACGAGTCTGTACGGCGTGGCCAGGCCGCGGGCGCTGAGCGGATTGTCCGGCACCAGCAGCGTGCAGTTGGGATCGGGTTTGCGGGCCGCCGCGTCGGACTGCGCGGCGGTTGCCCGGCTTTTTTGCGGGTGGTGCTGGGCACGGACTTCCGCCGCGAACACCGACCCCGCGACGACGGCGAGAATCACGGGGCCGCCGATCAGCGCGAGTGACACCTTCGACAGCTTCCGGTGCCGGGCGTGCTCCCGCCGCGCAGTACGCGACGACTGTGTCAGGTCCTTGCGGGCCACTGCGGTGCTCCTCACTGTGCGTCCTTCCGTGGGGAGTGGCCCACGGTCGCGCGGGCGCACGACGGTCATGACAGTGCGGACCCTTCTGGGCGTGGCGGAGGACGAGCAACCGGATCGCCCCGCACGACGGATCCCATCGCGGTACGTGCCGTGCTCCCGGTCGGTTCAACGGCCGCGCCAGTCATTGCCGAACCTTGAACGAGCGGGAGGCTGAATCCCTGGTCGGCGCACGCTGAAGAGAGGTCAGCCGGATCGGCTCGGGGCGGACCGCGAAGGGGGCATCGTGCCGGGGAGCCATCGTCACTGCTCTGCCGGGTGCAGGGGAGGACAATCGTGCGGTGATGCCGCCAGGTCGGCAACGGAGCACATCGCGAACCGGAGCGCGCTCGCTGTCCGGGAAGGGGTCCGGGCTGAAGCGCGTGAGCCTGTTCCGGGTCTCCTCGCATCCGTTCGACGCACGTGGGCGTACTCGCCCAGGGACAGGCCGTCTGCGGCATGAACTCTCTTCCTGCGGAGGCTCAGGGCGCCGCTTGACTTCGAGTGCCCTCGAATTCGTAGCGTTCCGGGTATGAGCACTGCACAGCACAAGATCGGATCCGGTTTCGGCGCCACCAGCACCGCCGACGACGTCCTGGAGGGCATCGACCTGACCGGAAAGCTTGCCCTCGTCACAGGCGGCTACTCGGGGATCGGCCTGGAGACCACCCGGGCGCTCGCCAAGGCCGGGGCCCAGGTGGTCGTGCCCGCCCGCCGCCCGGCCACGGCCGAACAGGCGCTGTCCGGCATCTCGGGAGTCGAGCTGGACGAGTTGGACCTCGGCGACCTGGACAGCGTGCGCGGTTTCTCCGAGCGGTTCCTCGCCTCCGGACGGACCATCGACATGGTGATCGACAGCGCCGGGATCATGGCATGCCCGGAGACACGGGTGGGGCCCGGCTGGGAGGCCCAGTTCGCCACCAACCACCTCGGTCACTTCGCTCTCGTCAACCGTCTGTGGCCCGCGATCGCGCCGGGCGGCGCCCGGGTCGTCTCCGTCTCCTCTCGCGGGCACCACTTCTCCGGCATCCGCTGGGACGACATCCACTGGCGGCAGGGCTATGACAAGTGGGAGGCCTACGGTCAGGCCAAGACCGCCAACGTCCTGTTCGCCGTGCAGCTCGACAAGCTCGGCCGCGATGCCGGTGTCCGGGCCTTCGCCCTGCACCCCGGCGGCATCATCACCCCGCTCCAACGGCACCTGCCCAAGGAGGAGATGATCGAGCGCGGCTGGATCGACGAGGACGGCAACGTGCTCAACCCCGAGGGTTTCAAGACCCCGCCGCAGGGTGCGGCCACCCAGGTGTGGGCTGCGACCTCGCCGCAGCTGGACGGGCTGGGTGGCGTCTACCTGGAGGACTGCGACATCGCCGAGCCCGCGCCGGAGGACGACGCCGAGCGCTTTGGGGTGAAGGACTGGGCGATCGACCCGGAGCAGGCGGCTCGGCTGTGGGAGGTGTCGGCGGAGCTCACCGGCGTCAACGCGTTCGCCGCCTAGAACTCCCGCGAATCCGTGGCAGGTTCGGGGACGCGGAGTCCCAGGGCCGGCATGGCGTGACTGGTGCGGCCGTTGCCAGGGCCCCGTGGGAATCGCCGACCGTTCGGTGTCACCGCCGGTCGGGTGGTTGATCAGGCCGGCCACGCCCAGTGCCGTACCCCCTAGCACGCGGTTGGTCCCGCCCGGTCGCCGTGCTGGGGGGAACCAGCCTTACGGATACGGTACGGCGGTTGCGGCCGGTCCTGCGGGGTATGCCCGGCGACCGGGCCGGAACGTCTGCCAAGGATGCGCCGACGATGGGAGTCATCCCCCAGCGTCTGCGGATCGGGGCGCAGCCCCTCCTTGATGGCCTTCGAGCCGGGCGGTGGGCAGCCGAAACGAAAGGCGTTGCGCGAGGCAGGAGCCGGCCGCCCCGGACCAGGTGCCAGACATCGACGCGATGACGGACGAGGAACTGCGGAGCGCCGGGAGGGATGCGCACACCGGTCAGGTGGGGCGAGCTTGAACGATGTGTGTTGCCCAGATTCAATCGGTCGCAGCAACATCGACTGTCTGAGCTGATAGCGGCAGGCCGTGACGTACGACCCGGGCAGCTCAGGGCTGCGCATGGACCACCTGTACGCCGCGCTCCCGCATCGTCTCCACGACCGGGTTGTCCGGTGCCGCGTCCGTGACGACCAGGGCGATCTCTTCCAGTGAGCAGACGCGCCCGAGCGCCGTGCGCCCGAGCTTCTCGGCCGTGGCCACCAGGATGACCCGCTGAGCCGAATCGAGAGCCGCCCGTTTCACCCGGACGTCGTCGAGGTTGTACGCGGTGGCTCCGCGGGCCGGGTCCACCCCGCAGCAGCCCAGCACGAAGGTGTCGAAGCACAGGTCTTTGAAGGTCTCGGTGGGCGTGTGGCCGTAGAAGGAGAGCTCTCCGGACCGGACCTGGCCGCCGGGCAGCAGCAACTGGATGCCGGGGTACGAGGACAGGGCGAAGGCGGCGTGCAGCGACAGCGGGGTGACGGTGAACTGCCGGTGCTCCATGGCCTTCGCGACGGCCACCAGGGTCGTACCGGTGTCCAGGGCGATCGTCTCGCCGTCCGTCAGCAGCGACAGCACCTTGCGCGCGAGTCGCTCCTTCGTCTCCATGCCCGACATGGCGCGGATCGCGTACGGCGGTTCCACCCCGCCCGGCAGGTTGCTCACCGCGCCGCCGCGCACCCTGCGCAGGGCACCGCGCGACTCCAGCAGCTCCAGGTCCCGGCGGATCGTCATTTCCGAGGCGCCCGTCTCCCGGGCGAGGTCCGCCACGGTGGCGCGGTTCTCCCGCATGAGCAGCTCGATCACGAAGTTGTGTCTCTCCATCACGTTCACGCCAGCGATGGTATCGGCCGGGCCAGCGGGATGGCGCTTTGCGAACACCTATCCTGTTCAAGTGGTCATAAAGTATGAGAGTGTTGGCGTGCTGATCTCATGTGAACTGCACTTTTCTGGTGGGTCGGATGTGCGTTCACCAGTCGTCCCTTGAGGAGTTCGATGTCCACAGCCCGAAGAGCAGATCCGCCCGGGGCCTCGCGACCACCGCTCACGACCGTGGCGATCGTCGCCTCCTGCGTGGCATTCGTGGTGATCGGAGCCCTTCAGGCCCTGTACGGGCCCGCGATCCCTGCGTTGCGCAAGGACTACGGCATCAGCCCGGCCGTGGCCGGACTCAGCCTGAGTGGACACTTCGCTGCCGCGGTGGTCGGCGTGCTCCTCTACCACCTGCTGCGCGCGCGACTGGGCCATCGGATACTGCTCGGCGCCTCCTACCTGCTCATGGCGATCGGAGCGGTAGGCTTCGCCCTCGCGCCCGACTGGCCCCTGGCCCTGGTCGGCACCTTGGTCATCGGCCTCGGCTTCGGCGGTGTCGACTACGGTCTCAACCAGTTGTTCGCCATGGCCTTCGGCCGTCGCAGCACCGCGATGCTCAACCTGCTCAACGGCCACTTCGGCGTGGGTGCGATCGCGGGGCCCGCCCTGGTGGGATGGCTCGGTGCCGAGCGCTACCCGGGCATCTTCCTGGGCGTCGCCGCCGTCTGTGTGCTCATTCTGTTCACACTCCGCGGCGTGCCCTCCCGGGAACCCCGGCCCGTCGCCGAGGCCGCTGCCGGCACGGGTGCGCGCGTCGCGCCGATCATCGCCGCGTTCATCGGCGTCTACGTGCTGCACGTGGCCATCGAGACCGGAGTCGGCGGATGGGAGCCCACCCATCTGGAGACCGTGGGCTATGCCGCCGCTACCGCCGCCACCGCCACGTCGGCGTACTGGGCCGCCATGACCATCGGCCGCTTCGTCGTGGTCCCGCTCTGCCTGCGCTTCTCGGCACCAGCGATCCTCACCGCGTGCTGCGCGGGCATGGCGGGATTCCTGCTGCTGGCGACACTTCCCTCGGTGGCGCCCTACGCCTACTTCGGGGTGGGCCTCGCCATCGCGCCGATCTTCCCCACGTGTCTGCCCTGGCTGAACCGGGCGGTGCCGAGCGTCGCCGCGGCCGGCGCCTATGTGATGGCCGCGTCGATGATCGGCGGCGTCGCCTTCCCGCCCCTGCTCGGTGTGGTGATCGACGGTCTGGACGTCAAGGCGCTCCCGGTCGTCCTGTTCGCCCTGGCCGGCAGCTGCCTGTTGCTCGGCTTCTGGCTGCGCCGCAATGCCCCCGATCCCGACGGGCTGCCCGCATCGAGCCCCGGCTCAGCCGAGACCACAAGCCCTTCGGAGGTACAGGCGTGAAAGCCGTCCTGTTCGACATGTTCGGAGTCCTGGCCCGAGTCCAGTCCCCGGAGTCACAAGCCGCGATCGAACGAACAGCAGGTGTGAGCGGAAAGCGTTTCTGGGACGCCTACTGGTCACTGCGTCACTCGTACGACCGCGGTGACATCCTGGGCTCCGCCTACTGGCAGCGCGTGGGTGAACGCCTCGGCATGCCCTTCACCGGCCGGCAGGTCGAGGATCTGATCGCCGCCGACCTGGCCGGCTGGAGCGAGGTGGACCAGGAGAGCGTGGACTTTCTGGCCGAGCTGGCCGACGGTGGAACGCGTCTCGGACTCCTCTCCAACATCCCGGAAGAACTCGCCGCCCACTACGAGGACACCCAAAAGTGGCTCGGCCATTTCAGCGTGGTCGGACTGTCCTGCCGGATCGGCAGCGCCAAACCGGAACCGGCCGCCTACGAGTGGTGCAGCCGTGAACTCGGGCTGCCCGCCGAGGAGATCCTGTTCGTGGACGACCGCTCCGACAACGTTCAGGCCGCCCGCCGGGTCGGCATGCGCGGCCACCTGTTCACGGGCGTCGGGGCCCTCGCCGCGGCGCTGGAGGAGGGGAACACCGGGTGACGTCGGCGCCTCTCCTGCTCGTCCTGTGCGGTGCGGTACGGGTGAGGACGGATCCTGGCCTTGGCGGTCCCGGCCCGAAGCCGGACGCGCCGTCGTCGGGGCAGCGCTGTTCGAACTCGCCGTCGCGCGGCGGCTGGAGCTGTCCGACGACCGCGTTGTGCCATGTGGCGGTGGGCAGTCCCATGGCATGGTGCAGGACGAGGTGCTCCGTCGCGTCGGCGCGGCCTTCCGTGAGCGGCCGCCCTGGGAGTGAGCGGAGTCGCTCGGCCCCGAAGCGCTGCAGCCTGTCGAGGAGGAATGTGCCGGAGCCGCCGCGCTCGGCGCGCGTGTGAGCGCGGCGAGGGCGCGGGTGCGTCGCGCCGCCGAACGACCCGACGTCTCGGACACCTCGGCCCTGGCGGTCGCCGTGCTACTGATCGCCGCCCGCCAGGGACACCTCGTGCGGCCGACGGCCCTGCCCGCGGACCGGGCGCGCCACGCGGCACAGGCGATCGCGCTGTTGGCACGCGGCGTGCCGCATGTCGAACCGGGCACCGGGCAGTGCCTCGGCCGCGGTGCGGCGAGCGCGCTGGGGCGCCACGTCCGAGACGTCTCGCGAGACGGGGAGCGGCGTACAGGGGCCAGGTGCAGGCTGGATCGTGGAGGTGGGTTGCCGTGGCCCAAAACGAAGCCGTCTCGCCGGGCGAGGGCGCTGCAGTACTGGAGGCTCTGTTCCACCAGTCGCCCACAGGCCTGTTGATCTTGGATACGGAGCTGCGCATCCTGCGGATCAACCTCACCAGGCCGGCTCTGCACGAGGCGCCTGGTGAACAGATCGTGGGCCGACACGTCACCGACGTGTACGACCTTTCCGCACCTGGTGAGGTGGAGGCGATGCTGCACAGCGTGCTGGAGAGCGGCACCCCCGAAGGGGGGCGCCTCGTGGCGGTGCGTCCGAAGGGTGCACCGGGGCCGGAGTACCTGTTCTCCGTCTCAGCATTTCGGCTGGAGGACTCGCAGGGGAGGATCTGGGGGGTGCTGACGCAGATGCTCGATGTCACCGAACGCGAAAAGGTGGGCGCCCGCATACGTGTCCTCAGCTCGGTGCGCGAGCACGTGGGGCGCACCCTCAACGTGGTGGCCACCTGCCAGGAACTGGTGCAGGCAGTGGTGCCGGACCTCGCCGACATCGCCGTGGTGGAAGTGGTGGACGCCGTGGTACGCGGCGAGGAACCTCCCCCATGCCCTCTGGGACCGGAGGTGCCACTGCGCCGTGCCGCCTTCGGTCACAGCGGCGGCGAGGAGCAGATCGGGGCCCATCCGGTGGGCGACGTGCGCGCTCTGCCAGCCCCCACGCCCTACGCCCAGACGCTGACCGACCTCAAACCCCGCCTCGTCGCCCTGACACCCGACACGCCCTGGCTGGCAGCGGACCCGCCACGCGCCGAGGCGATCCGCGCATCTGGTGCCCGCCTTCTCATCACCGCACCTTTGACGCTGCGCGGAACCGTGCTGGGACTGCTGAGCCTGTACCGCACCAACCGTGTCGACGCGTACGACAAGGACGACGTCACCCTCGCCCGCGCGGTGGCCGCTCACACCGCGCTGTGCATCGACAACGCCCGTCGCTACACCCGCGAACACACCATCGCTCTGACGGTCCAGCGTCACCTGCTGCTGTCCCACCCTGACACGCGGACCACCGTGGAAACCGCGCACCTGCACGTGCCGTCCGAGGTGGGGGGAGGCAGCGGGTTCGACACCTTCGACCTGTCCGGCGCCCGCACTGCACTGGTGGTCGGCGAAGTCGCCGGCCAAGGCCTCCACGCGGCCACCACCATGGGACAGCTAGGGACTGCCGCCCGCTCCCTGGCCGCTCTCGACCTGGAGCCCGACGAGCTCCTCGCCCGCCTGAACGACACCGCCATCAGTCTCGCCGAGGAACGCGCAGCCCTGCCGCCCGGCGAGCCCGTGCCACTCACGGCAAGCTGCGTGTACGCGGTCCACGACCCGCTCGCCCAGACCTGCACCATCGCCCTGGCCGGCCATCCTCCACCCGTCATCGCCCATCCCGACGGGACCACCGAGATGCCCGACCTGCCCGCCGGACCTCCCCTGGGCACCGCCGAGGGACCCCCCTTCGCCGCCACCACAATCTCCGTCGCCGACGGCAGCGTCCTCGCCTTCTACACCGCGTCACTGCTGCACACCTCCCCGTCACCGGACACCCTCCAACGGGTCCTGGCCCACCCTGAGCGGCCACTGCAGGATCTGTGCGATGACGTGCTCTACCGGCTGCGGAACGACACCTGCCACGGCGACGTCATCCTCCTCCTCGCCCGCGCCCACCCGTTCCCCGCCGACCAGCTCGCCACGTGGCATCTCGACCACCACCCCCAAGCCGTTGCCGCGGCGCGTACCCACGTCCGCCACCAGCTCATCCTTTGGGGAGTCGATGAGGAGACCGCCTACACCACCGAAATGATCGTCAGCGAACTGGTCACCAACGCCATCCGCTACGGCACCCCGCCTGTCCGGTTGCAGCTCATCAAGGACCGCACCCTCACCTGCGAGGTCCACGACAGCAATTCCCTCGCGCCACGGCTGCGCCACGCGAAGACGATCGACGAAGGCGGGCGCGGCTTGTTCATCATCGCCCAACTCGCACAGAACTGGGGCGTCCGCTACACGCTCGACGGCAAGTCCGTCTGGGCCGAGCAGACCCTGCCGCCCGTAACCACAGCCCGACCCCAGTAGCGGCCGGTTTGTCCCGACAGGGATCGTTCGGCGCCCGTCCGGAGTTCCCGCGGAACCGCCCCACTCAGACTGCGGACCCGGCAAGCCCGCCCGCCACCGGCTGCTTCCGCCGGGGTCGGGCTGGTGCTTGCGAACGTCCACCTCGACGAGGCGGGCCATCGGGACCGGAGCCAGGCCAGATGTGAAGGGCGTCGCGGCGGCCGGAGGGGAGCCAGCGCCTACGGCCGCCCGAGTCGCGCCCCTGCCCGTCCGTCCGGCGTTCAGGCGGCCGACAGCGCCCCGTCTCCCTTGCGGTTGGCCGGTCGGGTACGCATCGGCGTGCCCGGCAGCCTTCGCCTTGCGAGCGCCCTGCGCACGGGCCCATCCTGAAAGAGGCATGCCGACCACCGTATGGACCGAGCGCAGACGGCTGCGGGCCCGGCGGCGACCGCGGCCCGTGCAGGGAGCGGGTTCCTGATGAGGCTTGTCGTCGATCTCAACCGGTGCCAGGGATTCGCACAGTGCGTCTTTCTCGCCCCGGACGTCTTCTCCCTCCACGGGGAAGAAGCGCTGCTGTTCTCGCCTCGCTTCGACGAGGCACAACGTGACCGGGTGGAGAAGGCCGCTGCCGCCTGCCCGGTCCAGGCCATCCTGGTCGACTACTCCGACGAGCCGACGAAGCGGGTCGAGCCCCATGTCGGCTGACACGGACGTCCAGGTCCTGCGGCGTCAGGGTCGCATCGTCGTGGTCGGTGCCTCGCTGGCCGGTCTGCGCGCGGCGGAGACCCTGCGCGAGCAGGGCTTCACCGGATCGCTGACCATGATCGGCGACGAGCCGTACGAGCCCTACGACCGGCCGCCGCTGTCCAAGCAGGCACTGCTCGGGCGCGCCCGGCCCGAGGACACCGCGCTGCCGCGGCGGCGCGACATCGACGCGGAATGGCGTCTGGGTATCGCGGCCGAGAGCCTCGACCGGGCCGCCAAGCAGGTACGCCTGACGAACGGCGAAACCGTCCCCTACGACCGCCTGCTGATCACGACCGGGACCAGGGCGCGGCCCTGGTTCCACCCGGAAGAGGCCGCGCTGGACGGAGTGTTCGTGCTGCGTACGCGCGACGACTCCGCACGCCTGCGCCGGAAGCTGACCGGGGGCGTGTCCAGGGTGCTGGTGATCGGCGCCGGTTTCACGGGCTCGGAGGTCGCCTCCGCCTGCCGCGAGCTGGGCCTCGATGTCACGGTCGCCGAACGCGGCCCGGCGCCGCTGGTGGGCGCGCTCGGCGGAGTGATCGGCGCGGTCGCGGACAGGCTGCAGCGGGAGCACGGGGTCGACCTGCGCTGCGGCGTCAGCGTCACCGCCCTGGAGGGCGACGATGTGGGACGGCTCAGGCGCGCCCATCTGTCCGACGGTTCGGCGGTCGACGTTGAGGTGGCGGTCGTCTCGCTCGGTGCCATGCGGAACACGGAATGGCTCGCCGGCTCGGGGGTGGCCGCGGGTCCCCGGGGGATCGCGTGCGACGCCGGGTGCCGGGTGTTCGACGTCAACGGCATCGTCACCGACGACATCTACGCCGCAGGGGACGTGGCCCGCAGCCCGCACCCGCTGTTCGACTACCAGTTCCTGGCGCTGGAGCACTGGGGCAACGCGGTCGAGCAGGCCGAGATCGCCGCCCACAACATGATCTGTGCGGGTCCGGATCGCCGTCCGCACCTGTGGCTGCCGATGTTCTGGTCCTCCCAGTTCGGTGTCAACATCAAGTCGGTGGGTGTCCCCTCGCTGGGCGACCAACTGGTGGTCGCCCAGGGGTCGCTCGCCGAGGAGCGGTTCGTTGCGGTGTACGGGTACCGCGGCCGCGTCATCGCCGCGGCGTCCTTCGACGGAGCCAAGTGGCTGGGGTTCTACGAGCAGCAGATCGCGTCCGGCGCGCCGTTCCCGCCGCAGTACCGCACGGTCGACCGCCGGACCGAGACGCTGCAGCCGGTCGACCCGGCCTTCCCTGACCCCCATCTGCCCACCCATGGGGCCACGGTCACGCTGACGGGTCACTCGCCGAGCGAGCGGCGTGTCGCGTTCGTTCCGGCGCATGTCTGACCATCGCCCTGTACCGCCCGGAGCCCTCAGGAGTCACCATGACGTCCGGCACGCTCGTCGCGCAGATCACCGACTACGCCAATCGGGCCGATCCGTACCCGCTCTACGCGGAACTGCGCAAGCAACCGGTCAGGCGGGAGGACGACGGCTCCTACCTGGTCAGCACCTACCACGAGGTGCGGAGCCTGGCCAACGACCCGCGGCTGAGCAACGACACGAGCAACCGCCCGTCCGGCTACGCCCGCGTCGGGCAACCGGATCCGGAGACCGGTCTGCCGCCCAGCTTCATCTTCACCGACCCGCCCGTGCACGACCGGCTGCGCGACACCATCAACCGGCCGTTCGGTCCCCCGCACAGCCCCAGGTTCCTCGACGGCCTGCGCGGAGAGCTGGCCAAGGTGGTCACCGAGCTGCTCGACGCCTTCGAAGGCAAGGACCAGGTCGACATCGTCGAGGACTTCTCCTACCCCCTCCCCGTCACCGCCATCTGCAAGGTCCTCGGCGTCCCGCGCGAGGACGAACCGCGCTTCCACGGCTGGGCCGATGCCCTGGCCTCGTCCCTCGATCCCCACCCCGGCGACGACGGCGGCCAGGAAAAGGGACAGCGGGCCCGCCAGGAGCTGGGCGCCTACCTGGCCGATCTGATCGAGACCAAACGCCGTCACCTCGGCCCCGGGATACTCAGCGCGCTCGCCCCCGACATGACACCGGCCGACCTGGAGGCCACCGCGGTGCTGCTCCTGGTCGCCGGCCACGAGACCACCGTCAACGCCATCAGCAACACGACCCTCACCCTGCTGCGCCACCCCGACGTCCTCCACCGGTTCCAGAAGGAGCCGAAGCTGGCCGTCCCGCTCATCGAGGAGGTGCTGCGGTACGAGTCCCCGGTCCAGTTCATCCCATTCACCACCGCCCTGGCCGATATCGAGGTCGCCGGCACCACGATCCCGGCCGGCTCGCCGGTCTGGCTCATGCTGGCCGCGGCCAACCGCGACCCCCAACGCTTCCGGGACCCCGACCGGTTCGACCCCGACCGCAAGGACAACGAGCACCTGGGCATGTACACCGGCATCCACTACTGCTTCGGCGCCCCGCTCGCCCGCATCGAACTCCACGCGGCCATCCCCGAATTGTTCCGCCGGGTCAAGTTCTCCGGACTGCTGGAGGACCCGCCGCCGTACCGCGCCAACGCGGTGCTGCGTGGCCCCCGGCACCTTCCCGTGGCGATAGAAGGCCTCGTGCCCTGAGCACCGCCACAAGGGCCGGGAGAACTGGACCAGCTGGACCGGAGCAGAGAGAAGGGCCCGGCCGAGTACGGCGCTTGCTGACACCGTTGTCGCGCACCGTCGTTCCCTGTCCGGTCGCCGCGGTCTGCCCGGCGCACTGGAGTGGGGCTCTGCGAGTGGCGTGGCTGATACGACGCGCTCATGGGCCGCTTCCACTGCCGGCCTCTCCGTCGCCTTTTGCGTCCGCTGCCGGTCGTGGCGTGACGTTCCCAGCGAACGGCGACCCCGCCAAGGTCGCCAAGGTCGTACTCACCGTCGCCGACCTCGACGAACCCCCGCTGCGTCTGCTGCTGGGCACCGACGCCTACACCTACGGACGTGCCGCCGTAGCGGACGGCGAGCCCCCGCCGGTCTTTGGTCTCGGGGGCCGCGCAGGCGGGCGGCTGGTCATGGTGGGCGTTGTGGGCGTGTGTCCCAGCGGTGGGTGGTCCGGGCCCGGCGGATCAGGCTACGGATGATGATGATCGTGTCGGCGAGGTCGAAGAACGCCTCGATGACGCGGATCTGCCGTTCGTGGCGGCGTGCGATCCGGTGGAAGGCCGTCCCCTTGCGGGCGATCCGGCCGTGCGGCCCGCGCTCGCCGAGCAGGGTGCGTGACTTCGCCGAATCGTATCCGGAGTCGAGGTGCACGGTGATCTCGTCCGGTAGTGGCCCAAGTTCGGTCAGTAGGCCCAGAGTTGGTGCCAGGAGCGGCGAGTCGTGGCAGTTGGCGCCGAGCAGGACGCGGCCGAGTGGGATGCCGTAGCCGTCGGTCACGCCCGACCGCTTCATGCCTTGCTTGCCCCGGTCGACCGGCGAGCCACCGGCCGCTTCACCGCCGCCTGGGGCCTTGCTGATGGCGCCGTCCACGGCGATCTGGTCCAGGACGAGACCGACGATGCGGTCGTAGGCGTCGAGCGACATCTGCCTCAGCCGGGCGAACATCCCCAGGCGTATCCACTCGTGCCGGCGGCCCCGGAAGGAATTGGAGCAGCCTGTCGAAGACGATCCGGTCGCTGATCCGGCGTCGGTGGCAGCCCAGCGGGTGGGTCGCAGCAAACTCGGGTCGCTGCGGCAGCAGCGCGGCGATGGGTGCTCGAGCGGGCGGTGTCGTCGGCGCGTGCGCATCGCGAGTGTTCCGGACGGACCGGCCGATGCGCGGGAGTCACGGTGGTCTCCGTGATCCCGCTTGGCGCGTCGGCCGCGACCATGGACGTTCGGAAGCGGCGGTCAGCCGATCGGTGACCACGACCGGACCGTGGAACCGAAGGGATCGGCGAGCATGCGCGCCGATCAGCCGCCGAGGGCGTGGACCATGTCGACGATGGCGGTCATCTGGGGGGCGCTTCTGACCGCGAAGTCGGAGCCGGTGTAGCCGAACCAGTCCCAGCAGCCTTGCGGGTTGAGGGGCCAGACGCTGGAAACCGCCTGCGGGTAGAGGACGACGAGGTCGTTGGTGTCGGCGTAGGTATCGAGGTTGCCCCTCTCGGCGAAGGCGGTGCCGAGGAGTTGCTGGGCGGACAGGCAGCCGTGCAGGGCGACCACCAGCTTGCAGGGCGCGCCCTGGGCGCAGTTGGGCGGGACGTACAGCTGGCCGGTGTCGTCCATGGACACGGCGCGGGCGGAGCCACCGGGGACGTAGGCGTTCTGGTCGAAATGGGTGAGCGAGCCCTGCGGAGTGCCGGTGTTCCGCGGATTGACCGTGCCCAGCCAGGTGGTGAGCATCTCGCGCTGCGGGTCGTCATGGCAGTTGTTCAGGAACGGGGGCAGGGTGAGTGCACAGGGGACGACGCCGTCGGGCGTGGGCCAGGAGTGCCCGGCCGGATCCCAGTTGTGGTACGTGACGTGGGCGCCGAAGTGCTCGTAGAAGTCGACACCGGCCCGGGAGACGAGCGGGTTGACGACCGGGTCGAGGTAGCCGTGGTAGGTGTAGACCGGCTTGCCCGCCAGGTTGGAGACCGGGTCGATGCGCCCCTGGGCCGCCCAGTCGGTGGCCTGCTGCTCCAGTTGGCCGACGCCGAGGCCGAGATCACAGGTGACAAGGTCGACGACCTTGCCCTGGCCGCAGTCGTACGGACCGGCGGCGACGATTCCGGCACCGTCGAAGGTGCCGGAGTAGGCGACCTGGAGCTGGGTGGCCATGAAGCCGCCGGAGGAGACGCCGGTGACGTAGGTGCCGGTGATGTCCAGGCTCGGCAGCGGTGGGGCGGCGGCCTCGGCGGGAGCGGAAAGGCCGAGGGTGGACAGGGTCGCCGCGGTGCCGAGCACAGCAACGGCGCGGACGGCTCTGCGCAGGGAGCGGAACCTCATTGTGCACACTCCGTGTGGGTGAAGGACGGTGCCGCCGGTGCGGGCGGGCCCGAGGCGACGGAACGGCGGCCGGTCCTGGAGCCCTTGGGCGTCCCGCCGGACAAGCCGTCGGACGGTTGCTGCGGGATGCGGGGCGGGGCTGGTCACCGGAAGGTCCCTCGGGTGTCACGCTCGGCTGCCGGTCGGACAGTTCGGTCAGATTGCCAACCAATCGATTGGTTGTTTCAGCTTCGTTGCGAGCTACCTTCCGGCTTCTGCGCTAGGGTGTCAACCAATCGATTGGTTGGAACTCGCAGGAGTATTGGAACTCGCAGGAGTAGCAGTGGAACTTCCCGCCTGGGAGCCCCGCCGGGTCGTGGCGATGGGCGCCGTCCTGCCCGATGGGGTGACGCCGGCCGGTACGCGCGGGCGGATCCTGCAGGCGGGCCTGGAACTGTTCGCCGAGTCCGGCTTCGCCGGCGCCTCGATCCGGCAGATCGCGGGCATCGTCGGCATCAACTCCGCGACTCTGTACGCGCACTATCCCTCCAAAGGGCACGTGCTCGCCGCGTTGGTCCGCATCGGCCACGAGGAGATGCTGGCCCGCCTCACCGAGGCCGCGGACGCCACCCGGGACGACAGTGCCGGCCGGCAGCTGGCCGCCCTGGTCCGCGCCCACGTGCTGCTCCACACCGACTATCCGCTGCTGGCCGTCGTCACCAACAGCGAACTGCACGCCCTCGCCCCCGATCTCGCCGAGCCTTCGCTCGAACTGCGCGAACGGTGCCGCCGTATGCTTGCCGATGTCCTCGAACTCGGCGTGGAATCAGGCGAGTTCAGCCTCGACGACCCGGTGATGGCGGTGACCGCGATCGGCGGCCTCGGAGTGCAGGTCGCCCAGTGGTTCGGGCCCGCCCTCGACCGTACCCGCGAACAAGTCGCCGACCAGTACGCGCAGTTCGCGCTGCGCATGGCCGGCGTCCACCGCTGAGCGTTCGCCCCGTCCGCCCCTCGAGCCCAGGAGCGACCGTGAGACCAGTCCTCGGCACCCGGCACGGTGCCGTCCGCGGCACCACCGGTCCGGACGGCATCGCCTGCTTCAAGAACATCCCGTACGCCGCGGCCCCGACCGGACCGCTCCGCTTCGCCCCGCCCCGCCCGCCGGCCGCATGGGACGGGACGCGCGACGCCGGCATCCACGGCCCCACCGCGCCCAAGGCCCCGTACCCCCCACCGATGGACCGTCTCATCCCCGAGGTAGACATCCCGGGCGAGGACTTCCTCAACCTCAACGTCTGGACCGCCGACCCCGCAGGACGGCTGCCCGTCATGGTCTGGCTCCACGGCGGCGCGTTCAGCAACGGCTCGGGCTCCGTCCCCGGTTACGACGGCGCCGCGTTCGCCCGCGATGGCGTGGTGCTGGTGACGCTGAACTACCGCCTGGGCGCGCACGGTTTCCTCCACCTCGGCCCCGAGGACACCGCCCCGGCCAACCTCGGTCTGCTGGACCAGATCGCCGCCCTGGAATGGGTGCGCGACAACATCGCCTCCTTCGGCGGCGATCCCGACCGCGTCACCGTCTTCGGCCAGTCGGCCGGGGCCATGAGCATCGGCGCGCTTCTCGCCATGCCCGCGGCCAAGGGCCTCTTCCACCGCGCCGTACTGCAGAGCGGAGCGGCCCATCACGTGCTGTCCCCCGGTTCCGCGGCACGGGTCGGGAGACGGCTGGCCGCCCTGCTCGGGGTGCCGCCCACCCGTGCGGACTTCGCCGCCGTACCGCTGCAGCGGCTGCTGGCCGCGCAGCAGCGACTGCGCGCGGAGATCTCGGCGCGCCCGGACCCGGCACTGTGGGGTGAGGCGGCCCTCAATCTGATGCCCTTCGAACCCGTCGTCGACAGCAGCACCCTGCCGCGCCCGCCCATCGAGGCGATCACGGACGGTACGGCCGCGGACGTCGATGTGCTGGTGGGCTGCACCCGGGACGAGTTCCGGCTGTTCACCGTGCCCACCGGGCTGGCCCGGCTGGTGACCGACGACCTCCTGGACAGCACGGCAGCGGCCTATGGTCTGCCGCCACAGGGGGTGCTCGTCTACCGCGCGGCCTTCCCCGACGCGAGTCCGGGCGACCTGTTCGCGGAGATCGCCACGGACTGGTTCTACCGGGTCCCCGCCCTGCGGCTGGCCGAGGCCCGGGCAGGCCGGGGCGCCCGCGCGTTCGTCTACGAGTTCGCCTGGCCGTCCCCGGTCCTCGGTGGAGACCTCGGTGCCTGTCATGCGGCCGACGTCCCGTTCGTCTTCGACAACCTGGCCGACCCCGGCTTCGCGGCACTCCTCGGCGACACGCCTCCGCAGCACATCGCCGACAGCATGCACGCCGCCTGGGTCGCCTTCGCCACCACCGGCGACCCCGGCTGGCCCGCCTACCACGTACCCGACCGCACCGTCCGCCTCTTCGGCGCAACGCCCACCCTCGTCCGCGCCCCTCGCGAGCACCTGCGAGCCCTGTGGGACGGTGTGCGCTGACCGCTCGCCCGGTCGATCTCACCGCAGGGCGCCTCGACGCGCCACTCCAGATCGGGGAGATGCGGGCACGCCTGGGGGACTTCGCCGGCAGAATCCTCTGCTCGCACACGCCTCAGGAACCGGCCGACCAAGGCTGACCACGGCCGGCCGGGTGACGGTCACGCCCCATCGCGTCACCTGGCCGCGCGGCCGGCGGAAGCAACCCTTCCCGGGTGTGCGGCGGTCTTACCAGGCGTCGAGCCCAGAGGATCAGCCTCTGTCCATTCGTACTGTTCGTACTGGCAAACCGACTGGAAAGGGGCGCACTTCATGGTGCTGCATCCCGACTTCTGCCTGGACGTTCCGGAGGGTTTTGACGACTCGGACGCGGAGACCGGAGTGCATGCCATGGCCAGGAAGCTGTTCCTCGCCACAACCGCCGCGGAGGCCTTCAAGAAGGCCCATGAGTGGGTGCAGGACCAACAAATCCGGCTGTCGGACGTGTCATGGGATTTCCTCCACGACGAGCCCGAGCCCTACTGCCTGAGCATCTACTTCACGTTCGAGCTGGATCCCGAAGGCACCTGAGCAGGACTGTGCAGTCTTGACTCCGGTGCCGCCCGCTCGCCGTCGGTCAGGCGTCCCGCTGAGCACAGCAACACGCCGAGCCATCTGATCAAAGAGGCAGAGGCGGCGTTCATGGATCCCATGAACAGGGCCGCGCGACCTCAACCCCCGGCCCAGGTTCACCAACTACACGACCATGCTCCTCGGAGCGGAGTCCTACCCGACCCCGGTCCGCAGCACCTTCCACGGCCTGTCCTCCGGGATCGCGAAGGTCGGCGCGTTCGCCGGAGCGCTCATCGTGCCGCTCGTCCTGGCCGACGGAGGCCTCCGCGTCGTGACACTGATCGCCTCCTGCTGCTTCCTGGCAGGCATCGCGACGACCTTCCTGGTACGGGAGCCCAACGGGCTCGCCCTCGACGACGTCAGCGAGGACCTCACCGTCCAGACGGTGCCGACACCCGCCGCGGCGATCTCGTCGGTCGAGGAGGTCCAGGCGTGACCTCGGGTCGAGATCGCTCGGCCCACGCCGGTCGGCATCGGTCGCCCGTCCGTGCTCGACCGGCTTCGCCGCAGCGATCTCGACCGCACCACCGCACGCCTGTCATGAGCAGTTTCGCGGAGCCCGCCCTCGGCAACGTGGTGGGTGCCGGCCGACGCCGCGGACTGTACGGGCGCGGCCTCGCTATGGCGCGGCCGGCTCGGGCCGGAAGGCGTGGTCGATGTTCTCCTCGACCCAGGCGCGGAGCGCGTTGAGCGGGATCGCGGCGCTCTGGCCGAGGGGGGTGAGGGCGTACTCGACGTGCAGGGGGACGGCGGGGTAGACCGTGCGGTCGAGGATGCCGAAGTCCTCCAGGCGGCGCAGCGTCTGCGTGAGGACCTTGGGGCTGACGCCCTGGAGCCTGCGCTGGAGCTCTCCGAAGCGCTGGGGCCCGTCCTCGAGGGCGCCGATGGCCAGCGCGGACCACTTGTTGGCGAGCAGGTCGAGCAGGGCACGGCAGGGGCACTGGGCGGCGTAGACGTCGTGGTGCGCGTGCTGGCCGCTGGGGCAGGTGGTCGTCATGCTCGCTCCCTCTCCTCACCAGGTCACTTCCCAATGGGAAGTACTAGACCTTGAAGGTAACCATATCCCCGGGGATAGCGTCGTCGACGTCAGCGGGAGAGCCGCCAACGGCCCCCGCATGATGCCCTTTTCAGGTTGCCTTCTCAGGAGATGACGCATGTCCGCAGACATGATGCGCGCGGTGGTCCAGGACGGTTTCGGCGGTCCGGAGGTGCTGCGGGTCCAGCAGGTGCCGCGCCCGGTGCCGCTGCCCACCGAGGTGCTGGTGCGGGTGCACGCGGCGGGGATCAACCCGGTGGACTGGAAGACCCGCGGCGGGACCGGCATGGCCGGGGTGCTGGGTGAGCCGCCGTTCACCCTGGGCTGGGACGTGTCCGGGGTGGTGGAGGAGGTCGGCTTCGGTGTGACCACGCTGAAGGCCGGCGACGAGGTGTACGGCATGCCGTGGTTCCCGCGCGCGGCGAACGCCTACGCCGAGTACGTGACCGCGCCGGCCCGGCAGTTCGCCCGCAAGCCCGCCACCCTCGACCATGTGCACGCCGCCGCCGTGCCGCTGGCGGCGCTGACCGCCTGGCAGGCCGTGGTCGACACCGCCCACGTGCGGGCGGGCCGGCGCGTCCTGGTCACCGCCGCGGCCGGCGGGGTCGGTCACTTCGCGGTCCAGTTCGCCCGGCACCTGGGCGCCCACGTGATCGCCACCGCCAGTGCCGCCCGCCACCCCTGGCTCAAGGAACTCGGGGCCGACGAGACTCTCGACTACACCACCACCCGCTTCGAGGACGCCGCCGACGACGTCGACGTCGTCATCGACCTGGTGGGCGACGCCCACGACAGCACCAGCACCCGCTCGCTGAAGGTCCTGCGCCCCGGCGGCCTGCTGGTCGCCATCCCGGCCGGCGTCTCTCCCGAGTTGGCCCAGGCTGCCGAGGCGGCCGGCGTGCGGGTCACCCCGTTCCTGGTCGAGCCGGACGGTGCGGCCCTGACGACGATCGCCGACCTGATCGACGCCGGCCACGTCGCCGTAGAGGTGGAGGAGACCTTCCCGCTGGAGCAGGCCGGCGCGGCCCACGCCCGCGGCGAGGCCGGCCGCACCCGCGGCAAGCTCGTCCTCACCGTCGCCAACTGACGATTCCAGCACGCACTTTGGAGAGCACCGTGTACTACGAGATCCGCCGCTACCAGGCACAGCCCGGACGCCGCGAGGAGTGGGTCCGCTACATGGAGGACACCGTCATCCCCTTCCAGACCTCGCTGGGCATGGACGTGACCGCCTCCTTCGTCGACGAGCAGGACGAGGACGGCTACATCTGGATCCGCCGCTTCGAGGACGAGGCCCACAGCAAGGCCCTGTACGCGGCGGTCTACGACCACGGCCGCTGGAGGAACGAAATCGGCCCGGTCGTCCACGACTTGCTGATTCCGGAGAAGACCGTCGTCACCCGCGTGGTCCCCACCCCCGCCTCACCGCTGCGCTGACGCGGCCCCGACCGCTTTCCGCCACCCGCACAGAGCAACAGAGCAGACGAGCACAGCCCAGCAACAAAGGAAAGTTCATGAGCACAGACACCATCCAGAAGTCGTCCCCCGCCTCCTCGATCACCCAAGCCGCCGCCGGCGCACTCATAGCGGCCGTGCACACGGCTGCCGCCCGGATCGGTTTCGCGGCGGCCGTCGCCGTCACCGACCCGGGCGGACATCTGAAGGCATTCGACCGGGCCGACGACGCGCCCTTCCTCACAGCCGAGGTCGCCCTCGACAAAGCGTGGACCGCGGCCGCCTTCCACATCCCCACGCACGCGTGGAACGACTATCTCGCCAACCCGCAGATCGCACCGCTGTCCGGCCACCCGCGTCTGATGGCGGTCGGTGGCGGCTACCCGATCATCGAGAACGGCCGGTGCGTCGGCGGCCTCGGCATCTCAGGCGGCAGCTACGAGCAGGACCAGCAGGCCGCCGAGGAGGCCCTGGCCGCCCTCGGATTCGAGTTGCCCGCTCATTGACGAGGTGTCATCGAAGCTCTGAGAAGCCCGGCTGACGGTCTCCGCGGCCCGCACAGACCGGCTGTCGATCACGGTGGCCACCGCGTACGGGGACTTCTTCATGGCGGGCCGGACCGGGCGGCGCGTTCGTCGTGGATCACGTTGAAGACCCCGGCTGCCGTCCACTGCGGTTGAAGCCGCTGAGCATGGCGGGGGAAGGGAATCCGCAGGCAGATACCTCGACTTGATGCCCTCCGAGCAACCGGAACCGGATCGCGTCGAAGATCGCCACCGTGGGTGGCCTCCGGCCTCACCGGCGTTACTGCCCTGCCGGATGACATCGCAGAGCGGCAGCCCGTCGGTGTGCGCGGTCACGGCACCGGCTGGCGGGCGGAGGTCGTGGATCCCATGAACCGGACCGTGCGGCGTCGGCCGGCCGTGCGGGCCAGGGCCGCCATCGCGCGGTTGAGGCGGCCGGAGACGACACTCGGCGGTGGCGTGCGGCGGTCGAGCGTGCGCAGTGCCGTGGCAACGACATCCTGCGGGGACCGGCGCTTGCTGCCGCCGTCTGCCGCATCCGCGCCGACGACGTCGAAGAACTCGATGCTGGTCGCACCGGGCGACAGCGCGAGCACGCGCAGCCCGGTCCCGCGGGATTCGTGCCACAAGGCCTCGGTGAAGTGCAGCACGAAGGCCTTGGCCGCCGCGTGGACAGCCATGTTCGGGACGCGGACGTACGCGGCCGTGCTCGCGACGTTGACCAACATTCCGGCGCCGGCGGTCCGCAGCGGCTCGATGAATGCCCGGCTGATGTCGACGACCGCCGCGATGTCGACTCTGACCTGCTGGCCGAGCCGCTTGGGGTCCTCGGTGTGGAACGGGCCGAAGGCACCGAATCCGGCGTTGTTCACGACACTGGTCACCTCCAGGCCGCGGCGCGCCACCTCCTCGGCGAGGGTCTGCCCCGCGGCGGGCAGGCTCGGGTCGAGGGGGATGACCGCGGCCCCTACGCCCGGACGGCTGGGTGGGCAGCGGCGGCACGATCGACATGGAGCGGGCCTTCGACGAGGCGGTCGCCGCAGCCCGCGGATGAGGAGGGCGTCAGGCTCAGTCCGGGGAGACTGCCGTCGCAGTCAGCGGGTTCGCGGCGCCCTCGTTCCCGCGCCCACCACGCGGCCGGCACCGTGTCCGTCGGCGAGGGCGACCAGGTGGTCGAAGTGCCGGACGCCGACGGGCCGTTCGCCAGGCAGTTCGCCGTGATGGTTCCCGGTCATGGCGAACGCGTCGGCCCGCAGGCGCTTGCCGAAGTGCGGCCGGCAGGCATGGATCGAGCCGGGCGGCGAATGCCGGTGCGTCAGGACTCGCCGCAGGTTTCCCGGTGGTAGTCCTTGTGGCCGACGGGCACGAGGTCCAGGTCCCGCCGGACGATGCTGATCGTGTCGCCCCAGCCCCGGCACGCCTTCTTCATGCCCTGCTCGGTGTACTCGATCACCATCATGTGGTTGCCGAACGCGGCGGCGTAGTCCTCGCATTCGTCGTACTGGCCGCACTCCTCCACCACGGCGAAGTCGACACCGACCTGCTTGCGGTACGGAGCCAGCGCCGCCGTGTTCTTCTGACCGATGGCCAGGCCCCGCGCGTGCGCGTGGGCGGCGAGCAGGGACAGGAACGCCTTCGCGTCGTTCGCGGTGAGCAGTCCGTGGGGCACGCGTGTGTAGCTGTCGTAGTTGTCGGGATCGATGGCCTTGTAGCCCTTGGCAGCGCATGCGTCGATCCAGGCGTTCACCTTCCGCGCGATCCGCTTGCGCTTGGCGTCGGTGTGAACGTCCAGCATGGCCTCCCCCCAGTCCTTGTCCATGACGACCTTGCCCGCCCTGTCCCGGAGCAGCAGATCGGCATCCCACTCCTTCTCCGCGCCCGGCTGGGCCTGGAAGGCGTTGACGTAGCAGATGTTGTAGAGCCCCGGTGCGGGCGGCGCCGTGTGGTCACGGACGACGACGGACACCCCGGCCGGCGGGGTGTAGGGACCGCCGAGCTGGTAGTCGAAGCCCGCGCGCACAGGCGGAAGCATCACCTTGGACGATCCCTCGACCGCGTTCCCCGACGCCGCGTCGGTCCCGGTCGACGCGGTCGCGGAAGAGGAAACCGCCTGCTCCGTATCCTCGCCGTGCGAACAAGCAGTGGCGAGGAACGAGGCGACGGCGGCCGACACCGCGCAAGCCACAGCGGAGCGACGGGGAAAGATCTGATTACGCATGGTCGACAAGCTCCAGATAGGAGGGGGCATGACCCGCCGCGGACGCCGACAGCGATCCGGGCGACTCGACTGCCCTGGTTTGACGCGGCGCTTCACGGCCGGAGAGGAAGGGGGTCGCCAGAGGACACCGGGGCCGCACGCGGCACCGCCGTCGGCCGCTGCCCGGATGACGCGCTCACGTCGTCAGGACGATCAGTACGCCGGCCCCGAGAAAGGCCATTCCGCCCAACAGCAGGGACACCGCCGTCCCCATCATGTGCCGCCACATGTGCACCCGTGCCGTCTGGGGATGCCGACCTTCATACACCACCGGAACCTCACGCCCGGTCTCCAGGCCCATTCCGGTCCCCCGCATCCGGGGTGAGAACTCCACGCGGTGTCCCTGCTGGTCGTGGAAGGCGATGACCGGCACCCAGATGTGCCCGTCGTCCTCGGCCACCTGCGTGTTGGTGACCACGACGCCTCGCGTGTGAATGCCGTCCCGCCGCAGCCGCCGCACCACAGCCGCCTCCCGCCACGCGACGGCGAAGAGCAGCACGGCCGCCGCAGCGCACAGCACCGCGCCCGTAGTTCCGTTCGACATCGACCGCTCTTCCCGTTCCGTCCGGCACGCCGAGTCCTCGCAGCCGAGGAGACGCAGCACCCGGAAAGGCGGTTGCAACACCGGATGACCCGACGGCAGGGAACGTTCGGCCCGGTGAACCTTCCGCGTCCAGCCCGCATCTTCCCGCGCGACCGCCACCACACGCCCAGGAGAACAGACCGTGGCCGACAGGGACGTCGCGCGGACCGACGAGCGGCGTCAGGCCCTACGACCCGGGGCCGTGGTGGGCGGGCCCGCGGCCGTCCCGGTACCTGGGGCCGGCCGTGCAGTGGCATGAAGGCGTCGAGTGGTGACACGTGGTCGGGCCGCCTGGCCCGGGGTCGACTCGAGTCAGTCCCGTGGGGGAAGCCAGCCTCGCTGGACGGCGTGGACACCGGCTTCGAAGCGGCTGCGGGCGTCGAGGCGGTCCATCAGTTCGGCGGCCAGCCGTCGTGCGGTGCGTGGGGAGACCCCCAGCCGGGTGGCGATGGAGATCTCCACCGCGGTGGTGAACGCGAGGCTCACCAGGTCCCGCTGCCAGGGGAGCGGGTGGGCCTCGCGGTGCTCGCGGTGGCGGGCGATCAGCTGCGGCAGCGGGATGTCGCTGTCCCGGACGTGCCACGCCCGGTTGCGCCGCATGGTCGTCGCGGCGTTGAAGTGCATCAGCGTGTGGTACTGCTCGTCCACGGCCGCCTGCAGCACGGTGCTCTGGAACACCGAGCCGTCCGCGCCCGAGAACCAACGGTCGAGGGCGCGCTGGAACGTCGGTCCGACGATGTACTGCTCGATGACCATGGTGTGCCGGTGGAAGGCCAGACCCGCGAGGAACAGCGCCTTGTCCAGGGCGACGGGGTCGATGTCGGACACCCCGGGGTGGCGGTGGAAGGGGGTCAGCGAGAGGGGGTAGTCCGGGCGTCCCACCTCGTAGAAGGCATCCAGCGGTGGTTCGTCCCGTCGCACCGCCGCCCGCCGGTGCCAGTTCCCGGACAGCCGGGACAGCACCGCGTTCTCGGCCTCCACTACTGACCCCAGGTCAGATCGTCGAGGCTCACCGTGCCGGCCTGGACCAGGGCACCGGAACCGGCCGCCGGCGGACGCGGCGCGGCCGTGCCGGCGTGGGCACCCGCGAGGACCGCCAGGGCAAGAGCGCCGGTGAGGATCGCGAGAATACGGTTGACGCGCATGGGAAAGCCCTCTCTGATTCGTTCCGCCGCATCAGCGCAACAGCTGGTCGCCTCCGTGCCACAGATGATTCCGGGGCGCCCGTCGGGCGGGAAGCCAATTCGGCTGGACTAAAGCGTCCCTGGCATAAAGCGGCCTGTGTGGGGTTCACTCCGGGTCGCACGGGCGCCGGGCGGCGAGACTCTCGAACGCCGGCAACGGCAGTACGGCGCCGCACTCGACGAGCGCGATGTCCGCCGTCTCGGAACCACTGCTCAGGGCACGTGCGACCACCTCGGCCGCAACCTGCTCGGCTCGGGCGAGCGATTCCGCCACCAGATACAGCCCCACCACGAACTCCCGGCCCACGCCGACCCGGTGGAGCACCGCGTGCTCGAGACCATCGTCCGGCCGGGCGCACGCCCTGAGGAGTACGGTCAGTCCCTCCGGAGGAGGGAGGCCGTCACGGACATTCCTGAAGCGAGCATGAATGAGAAACACGGCATCCATACTTGTGCCTGCACGGAGCCCTCGCACCGCCTGCGTAGTGGACCCTTTGTGCCACTGCCTAAAACGTCCTGCCGGCACACGCGGCCTTCGGGGGGCGCCCACCCTGGTCGGCCGTCCCGTTCTTGGGGAAGGCGTGCGGTCAGCTCTCCAGGACGCGTGGCGCGCTCGTCCCCTCACCTGACCCATGGCGCGCTCGGACACTTTGCGCGCGTGCCTCGCTGTCCCGATGGGCCCGGGCCGTGGCCATCAGGACGTCCAATGCGGCCCGGGTCCGCACGAGTTCGTCGATGTGCTCGGAAAGCCGGTCGCGCTCCTGCGCCATCCGCTCGAGAGCGGCATCGGAGTTGCCCTCGCTGGGCGCGTCGACGCAGGGCAGCAGCTCGGAAATCGTGCGGCTGGACAGACCCGCCGCGTACAGGCGCTGGATGAATCGCACCCGCTCCACCTCGGCCTCCGTGTAATGCCGCTGGCCACTGGCGCTACGGCTACTGGTCAGCAGCCCCTGCTCCTCGTAGTAGCGCAGCGACCGGACGCTGACGTCGGTACGCGCCGCGAGCTCGCCGATCCGCACGACTGCCTCCCGTGGTGAACCACGCCACATCGCTTGCCCCTGACATCCATGTCAGGTTTTAGCGTAGCGCTGTGCCCGGCATCCGGGTACGCGATACGGACGGAGGAGCCCGACGTGACGACGTTGTTCAGCAGCTACCGACTCGGCGACCTGACCCTGCCCAACCGGATGGTGATGGCCCCGATGACCCGCGTCAGGGCCGCGGCCGGCGGCCTCGCCACACCGTCCATGGCGGCGTACTACGCGCAACGCGCGACGGCCGGACTGATCGTGTCCGAGGGCGTGCAGCCCAGCCTCGTCGGGCAGTCCAACCCGGGCACGCCCGGACTGCACACCGAGGAGCAGGCCGCCTCATGGCGCGCCGTGACCGACGCCGTACACATCAACGGCGGACGGATCTTCGCCCAGCTCATGCACGGCGGCCGGGTCTCGCACCCCGACACGACCGGCCACCAGCCCGTCGGCCCCTCGGCGATCGCCGCAGTGGGCGACGTCTTCACCCCGACCGGCCCGCAGCCCGCACCCACGCCCCGCGCACTGGACACCGCCGAGGTGCCCCAGCACGCCCACGCCTACGCCGAGGCCGCTCGCCACGCGATCGACGCGGGCTTCGACGGAGTCGAACTCCACGGCGCCAACGGCTACTTGATCTCCCAGTTCCTCTCCTCCAACGCCAACCGGCGCACGGACCGCTACGGCGGCACGATCGCGGGCCGGATCCGGTTCGCCGTGGAGGCCGTGGCCGCGACCGTGGACGCGATCGGCGCGGCCAGGACGGGCATCCGCCTCTCCCCGGGGGGCGGCTTCTGGGACGTCGAGGAGAGCGACGCACTCGCCCTCAACACCGCGCTGCTGACCGAACTGGCCCGGCTCCAACTCGCCTACGTCCACCTGGAAATGACCGTGGACGAGGAGGTGCTCATCGGCCTGCGCCGCGCCTGGCCCGGCACCCTGATCGTCAATCCGGTCCTCCCGATGGGCCCCAAGCAGACCGGCCGGGCGGAAGCCGACCACTGGCTGGGCCTGGGCGCCGACCTGATCAGCTTCGGCCGTGGCTTCCTGGCCAACCCCGACCTCGTCGAACGTCTCCGCACCGGCCTGCCGATCGCCCCCGCCGACGAGGCCACGTACTACCAGGGCGGCGACATGGGCTACCTCACCTATCCGGCCTACCAGCACACGGCCTGACACCGCCGGGGGGAGAGGGCGACAGAGACGGCCCGGCCAGCCATGCGCCCCGCACTGCGGACGCATGGCGCTGACCAGGGGACACCGCGTCATCGGATACGCCGATGGACGCTGCTCGGTCGCGGATCGCCTGGCAGCGCCCCGACCCGGCCGAGTCCCTTCCCTCAGGGGACTTCGACCACGTCTTAGCGCGGTTCTTCCGGGGGACCGCGGCCCCGATGCTGAAGCGCAGGCGGCGAAGCGCCCGAGCCTCGGCAGGGAGGGTGCCGTCACACCGCGGAACCCGTCGTGAGACGGAACCGGTTCAGCCCTCGCCGGTTCCGTCCGTCTCGGTACGTCGGTTGGCGTCGATCTCGGCCATGTGCTCCTCAGCCCAGGAGCGGAGCGCGGCGAGCGGCACCTCCAGAGACAGCCCCAGTGGGGTGATCCGGTAGTGCACGCGCGGCGGGACGGTCGGCTCGACACGGCGGGAGACCAGGCCGTCGTGGGTGAGGCTCCGCAGGGTGGCCGACAGCATCTTCTGCGACACGCCGGGCATCCTGCGCTGCAACTCGGCGAACCGCACCTCCTGCGGAGCGGCCTCGGACAGCACCTTGATCGCCATGGACGTCCACTTCGTACCGACCCTGTCGAGCAGCCGACGCGTCGGGCAGTTCGGATCGAAGAGGTCCCCGCGTGCGGCGACGGGGCCCGTGGGTGGGGTGGTCACCCGGAGCTCACCACCTTACGGGAAAGTGCCGTCTTGGTACGTCGAGTGTAGTCACCTACTTTCATCTTGTAACCAATAGTTACTGCAAGGGAGCAGATGTGACACCTCACACGTCCTCGCCCGCCCGCCGTACCACCGGTCCAGACCTCGATCCGGACGTGGAGATACGGACCGTCACGGCGGGCGGCATGACCCTTGAGGTGGCCCTCGCCGGCGAAGGCCCCGCTCTCCTGCTGCTGCACGGTTTCCCGCACACCTGGGAAGTGTGGCGGGCGGTCATCGGCCCGCTGGCCCGGCACCACCGGGTGATCGCGCCGGACATGCGGTGGCTGCGCACCGACAAGGCTGCGTCCGTCACGGAGCCCACGGCAGAGGGTTACGACGCCGCGACGCTCGCGCGGGACGCCGAATGCCTGCTGGAGGCGCTCGGCGTGACGGACGCCGCGGTGGCCGGCATCGACGCGGGAGCCCCTCCCGCCTTCCTGCTCGCCCTGCGGCGTCCCGGCCTCGTCCGGCGCCTGGTGCTGATGGAGGCGCTTCTCGGCGGCCTGCCGGGCGGCGGGCAGACCACGGCGGGCGGACCCCGATGGTGGTTCGGATTCCATTCCGAGCCCGGTCTCGCGGAATCCGTGCTGACCGGCCACGAGGACCGGTACATCGGCTGGTTCCTCGACAACGGCACGCTCGGTCGCGGCGTTCCCGGCGCGCTCCGTGAGGCGTTCATCGCCGCCTACACCGGCGAGGACGCCTTGCGCCGCGCCTTCTCCTACTACCGCGCCCTGCCGGGCAGCGCCCGGCAGATCAGGGATGCCACCATGACCGCCCGGCTCACGATGCCCACCATGGCCATCGGGGCGCACCCTGTCGGTGCCGCGCTCGAACAGCAGTTGCGCCCGATCGCCGACGACCTGACCGGCCATGTCATCGAGGACTGCGGTCACATCATCCCGCTGGACCGCCCTGAGGCCCTGCTCGCCCTGATCCAGCCGTTCCTGGCCGCCGACGTCGCCGCGTGAAGGCGGTGGATGGTGCTCCTGCGGCGGTCGTCGCCATCATGTGGAGGCCGCCGGGTCGGTGTCAGCGGAGCGGTTCGAGATGGTCGGCGCCCGGGCGCCCGGCGCTCAGGTGGGCGGTGAGGAAGCGGGCGGCGCGGTCGAGTGCGGCGTCCGCCTCGTCGAGGCGGCCGTAGTGGTGCTGGAAGACGTGGGGGAGGCCGGGGCCGACTTCGAGCGTGACCTCGACGTCGTCGGCGCCCGCGCGGCCGGCCAGCCGGACCGCGTCGTCGAGGAGCACTTCGTTCGCCCCGACCTGGACGAGGAGTGGGGGCAGTCCGGTGAGGTCGGCGAAGACCGGGCTGGCCAGGGGATGCGCCCTGTCGCCTGCGCCGACGTAGAGATCGGTGTAGGCGCGCAAGTCGGCCTCTGTGAAAATGGGGTCGGCGCTCTCCTTGGAACGGATGCTTCCTCCAGCGAGGGTGAGGTCGGCCCAGGGGGAGAAGACGACCACGGCGGCAGGTTGCGGCAGCCCGGCCTCCCGGGCGGCGAGCAGCGTGGCGATGCTCAATCCGCCACCGGCGGAGTCACCGGCCATGACGAGGTTCCGTGGGTCGGTGCCGGACGCCAGCAGCTCGCGGTAGGCCGCGAGCCCGTCGTCGACAGCCGCGGGGAAAGGGTGCTCGGGCGCCAGCCGGTATTCCACCGACGTCGCGTGCAGCCCGGCGCGGCGGGCCAGTTCACCGACCAGCCCTGCGTGGGTGTCCGGTGAGCCGATGACGTAGCCGCCGCCGTGCAGGTAGAGCAGTCGGCCGCGGCCGGAGGCTTCGGCCGGCTCCAGCTCCAGGGCCGGCCGCCCGCCCAGGACGGTCCTGCGGGTGACCACGCCCTGCGGCGCGGGGCGGGTGACAGCCGCGGCGAAACCACTGCGCTGCTCCTCGGGAGTGGGCCGTATCTCGCTGCGAGGGGCGGAACGGAGTATGGCGTCCAGGGCGTCGCGCTGCTGTCGGGACATGCGGGGCCTCCATGGGTCGGGGTGCGAGGATGGATTCCTTGGAATCCATCTGCCTGCCCCCAACCGGATTCCAAGGAAGATGATTCCCGGGAATCTACTGGAGCTAATGTGAGCCACATCACCCCGATCTTCTCCGATCTGGTCCGCGTCGAGACCCGGCTCTACAACGCGGTGAGCGCCCGGTTGCGCGCCGAACAAGGCCTGGGGCTGGGACAGTTCGAGCTCTTGGAGATCATCGACCGCGTGCCGGGGTGCCGCGTGCTCGACATCGTCGGCGAACTGGCGATCACCGTGGGGGCCGTCAGCAAGGCGGTCGACCGGCTGGTGGCTGCGGGCTGGTGCCTGCGGGTCGCACACCCCCAGGACCGCCGCTCGTCCGTCCTCCGCCTCACATCCGCGGGTGAGAAGCAGCTGTCCGCTTCCCGCCCCATTGTCGAAAGCGAGCTCATCTCACTGACCGCGGCGGTTCCCCCCGACGACCTGGCCCGCATCGCCTCAACCCTGGCCATCCTTCGCGCAAACCTCGAGGAGGGCCCGGGCCCCACGGCCGGCCGGGATGAGGGGACATGACCCGCGAAGGCGTCCGACCCCCCAGAGTTGAGTGACGCTGCTTGGCCCTGCAAGGCCGACATCACGAATTCAATTTCAGTGGCCTCTGAGAAAACCTCAGTGACCTGGGGATTCACGGAGCTGCGGACAGAGCCGGATTCAAGATTCAGATATCGCCATCACCAAACGGCCTGGCAGGTCAAGCGCATCAGCGAGTGAACAGCTCGGGGTTCTTGCGGACGAAATCGGCCACTCCTGCAGCGGACCGCCCGGTGACCTCTGCCATGCCGTCTGCCTGGCGGTCATAGCGGCCGGCCACGTGTAGGCGAGCCATGGTGGAGATGTGCTGGAAGACATGGTCCGGCAGTCCCAGCGCTCCGAGATCGTTGTCGAGCCACTCCTGCAACGGGACGTCGGTGTAGCCGACCGTGCGGTGCAAGGCATCGGAAATCTCCGCGGCCAAAGCGGCGACGTCCTGTGATCGGGGACCGGTCAGTTCATAGATGCGGCCGATGTGCCGGGCCGGATCGGCCAGGATCTCCTCGACGACCGCGGCCACGTCACCGGCCGCGATCGGGGAGGTTTTCGCCTTGCCGAAGGGCCACCTGATGGCGCCGTCCTCGGCGATCGAGGAAAACGCGGTCCGGAAGAGCGGGTTCTCCATGAAGACGGTGGGCCTGACCTGGACCACGGGCAGGCCTGACCAGTCGAGGACCTGCTCGACCAGCCACTGCTGACGATGCTGATGCGACTCGGAGCCGCTGGTGGCGTCCATCTCGGAGACGGTCAGCTGCGACATGTTCACGAACACCTCCAGCCCTCCGTAGGCGCGCGCGACCGCGGCTGTGGTCACGGCGGCGAGCAGATACTGTGCCGACACGGCCATGCCGAAATACACCCGCCCGCAGCCGTCGAGGGCGTCGGCGACATCACGGGCACGCGTCAGATCTCCGACCACGACTTCGGCGCCCGTCGCGCGCAGCGCCTGGGCACGGTCGTCATCCCGGCGCACCAGAGCACGGACCTGGAGGCCCCGGCGCCGAAGGCCTTGGACCACGGTCCTGCCGACAGCCCCGACGCTGCCCGCAGCGCCGGTCACCAGAATGGGCCGCACGCCTGCTTCCCCGCTGTAGTCCATGCGGGCAGCCTGCGGCCCGCACGACCAGGACGCAACCGGGGTGACGTCCAGCCCCCGGACCGACCACCCCAGGGAACGCTGCCCCTGAGACGATCGGATCCGCGCGGGCAGTGATCCGGGTGAGTCCGTCCACGGCGGTCGACGACATGCTGCTGCCGGCGAAGAGATCGGCATGCGTCCAAGGCCTGGCCCGCTCGCCGCCCCGCCGCCACTTGCGGGCACGCGGGGCAATGAGCCCGACGCATCCGCGGCAGGCACCGCAACCAGGGGCTTGCAGCGCGGCTCACACCGTGACGCCAGAGATACCACCCACACGCAACTCCTCTCACCGCACTACATCGACGACGGCTACGACGGGCGCCGGCTCAACGCCGGAGAGCTGAGACTCCTCGACAGCTCCGTCCTGGCACCTGGCGCGGTAACGCCCGCGCCCACAACCTCCGCGGCGAGCAGGAGGAGCCGGCGTGCTGCCGGACACCAACGCGCACTTCCTGGGCGAAAACCCGCAGTACGTCTACTCGGTGCGCTTCGACTCACCTGACGTGTGGGGCAGCGACGCCGAGTTGTTCGAGCTCACCGTAGAACCATTCGAGAGCTGCCTGGGGACCACCTCATGACTCCACCGCCGGATCGGCCGAGATCGGGGTGTCCTCGGGCACATCGCACATCGCACATCGCACATCGCACATCGCACATCGCACAGCCAGAGCCGGGTCGGCTCGTCCTCGCCGTCCGGCCATTCGGCCATTCGGCCAGCATTCGCGCCTCGGGCAGGACGCCGTCCCACCGGCCGTGCCCGGCCACCGCGGCTGCCTGCACCGGCCGACGCGGCCGCGCCCCGGTCGGCCGGACCCGTACCGCGAGGATGCGGGAGTTCCACTACGCGGGCGTTCTCGCTGCGACGCCGGGACGGCGCGTGTTTGTCAGGGTGCCTGTGGGTGCGAGGCGCGCGCCTGCCTGTCGTGCACTGTGCCGAGGGACTCGGTTTTACTGGCCTCTCACCAGGTCTGATGCATCTGCTCGCCAAATGCGGACGCATGGAGACCGATGGGTGTCGCTGAACCGCTACACCGCCACCTCGTGCGTGACCCGGATCTTCGACTGGCCGTGCGGGCGCCGCTCCCAGTCGTCCATGAAGCGGGCGGTCAAGCCGTGCCGCTCGGCCAGCGAAAGGAGGGTTTCGGTGCGGTAGTAGAAGTCCTCGCGGAGCACCTGGTGCTCGGGGCCCTCCGTGCGGTCGTAGGTGAAGTCGAAGAAGCCGCCGGGGGCCAGCACCCTCCCGACGTTGGTCAGGCACTCCTCGATCACCTCCAGCGGCGAGTGCGAGAAGACGCTGTGGGCGTGCACCACGGTGAACCAGCCCGAGGGCAGGAAGTCGAGCTTCAGGTTCTCGACGAGGACCAGATGGGCGAGGCGGTCCTGCAGGCCCCGGCGGACGAGGGTGCGCTGCGCCTCGAGGAGGATGTCCGGCGAGATGTCGATCCCGTAGTAGTGACCGGGGTCGAGGTAGCCGATGAACCGCCACCCCGCACGCAGGTTCCCGCAGCCGATCTCCAGCATCCGGTCCTGCGGCTTCAGCCCGTGTCCGAGCAGGTAGTCGAACTGCATCTGCCCGAGTGCCAGCCAGCCGGCCTCCGATCCGCTGCCGACGGCACGCTCGGGGCTGCGCGCGGTGTCGGAGGCCATGACGGCGCGGTAGTACGCGACGTGGTCGCGGTGCCGGAGGCCCAGCCAGGTGTCCCGCGCGGCGCGGCGGAGGTGGGAAGGGATGCGTCCTGGGTGCCGTACGGCATAGCGCAGCTTGTGCCCCAGAGACGACCGGTCCCTGGACAGCTCGGGCTTCGGCATGACTGACTCCGTGATCCACGACAGCCCCCGCCTGGCAGCGTAGCCCGGAGTACGCGGTACGGCCTCCCCACCGCGCGGTGTGACCGGGCGGGGCGGGGGTCGGTCTTGGCGGCCGTGACCTTGCCGTCGGTGCCGTTGACGGTGAAAGTCGCTGTGGCAGGTGCCGGGCGAGGACTGCCGGGCCGGCAGCGCCCGATCCGGCCAGTGAGCCTCCGGCAGGACGTAAGGGCACTCCAGGCCGTACACGGACGCGGCACGCAGGCCACCGAATCGCGCCTGCGTCGGGTCGCGAAGCGGCGTACGGCCGGCTCGCACCTCGGCGACGGTGCGGGCGGCGCGCTCGTGATCGGCACGGGTGGCGATGCCGCCGACGTGCGGCAGATGTGCGAGGGCACTCAGTCCGCCGCCGGCCAGGTCCGGGTCGTGTGTGCCCGCCCGCGGTGCTCAGGTCGTGCACCCACGGGCCCTGCCACTGCCGGGCCGGATCGTCGAGAACACCCAATGGCACCCGCAGCGGCCCGTCGTTGCGGGTGAGTCGGAGGCCGTCGGCGGATGCCTGTACTGGGCCGGCGGCTGTGTCGAGGGTGAGAGGACCTGCCGCCATTGCTACGGTAGCGACCGCTACCCGAGACAGTTGTCTTTTGCTGCACACGTGGAAGTCCACCAGCGCACTGTTCGTCCCGTTGACCGAACGTGCGGAACTGCCTGCTCGGTCGCTTGCCGGCGCTTGCCCAACTCGCCGCCGACTCCGCCCTTCTCGCCTCCGACCGGTCCGGGGCCGTGACCGGCGCAGTACTCGATCCGAGAGCCGGCACGGTCATCGATCAGCGATCTGCGTAGTGGGGCCAGCCCTACCTGAGACCGTCGTGGCAGCGGGATGGCTCGCGCGGCGGGGTGATCGAGAGGATTGAGGTATCGCAGACCACCATCAATTCGGGCTGTGGAGCATCGAGACCTGACATGTGAAGGTGAGTTCTGATGCGGAAGACCGCTGCCATGTCGTGCCTGACCGCCGTGTCCATCGTCGCGCTTGCCGTGTTCCCTTCAGGAGCGAGCGCCGTTGCCGGCGGCGCGAAGCCGACAAAGGCAACGAAGTCCGCGCCGTCTGCGGCGACGCCTCAACTGCCGCGGCCTACCGGGCCGTACCAGGTCGGAGTCGTGAACCTGCATCTGATCGATTCATCCCGTCCTGATCGGTACCACCCGCCCCAGACATACCGCGAGCTCATGACCAGCGTCGTCTACCCGGCTCAGCATGCCGCGGAGTACCAAAGGGCGCCGCTGATGACGTCGGGGGCCAGCGCGGGCTTCAACGCCCTGGCAGACGTCTACAACTACAACGTCCCCAAGGGGACCACGATCGACTACGCGGCCATCGAGACCTTTGAGCACATGGGAGCGCCGGCGGCCTCCGGCAGGTTCCCGGTGGTGCTGTACTCGCCGGGCCTGGGGGACGTGCGGTCGTGGGACTCGGTGCTCGTCGACCAGTTGGCGAGCGAGGGATACGTCGTGGTGACCGTCGACCCGACGTACGATGCCTCCGCAGTCGAGTTCCCCGGCGGCCGGGTCGCGTCGAGCCGGCTCCTCCAGATGGACGCGCAGGCGGTCGCGGACGGGACGGAGACCCAGTTCCTTGAGGCGGTTGTGCTTGGCACCCGGGTCGCGGACACGAAGTTCGTGCTCGACTCGCTGACCCGCCTCACCGGCGGTCGGAACCCCGACGCCGAGCACGCGCCGCTGCCCGCCGGTCTCGGGCCGGCACTCGACCTCGGCCGGGTCGGTATGTTCGGCCACTCGGGCGGCGGGTTCGCCACGCTCGAGGCCATGTACGAGGACCCGCGGATCAAGGCGGGGATCAACATGGACGGGACGCTCGAGTACGTCTTCGGCGCGCCGACGGACACGAATTTCTCACCCGTCGCGCAGCACGGACTGAGCAAGCCCTTCCTGATCCTCTCCAGCGACGCCCCGGACGCGTGCACGGCCGCCGACGACCCGTCGTGCGCCGCGGTGCTGGCGCACAGCACTGGCCGGCATGCCGACATTACGCTGCCGGGGACGCGGCACGGCTCCCTGACCGACGCCGAGGTGCTGATGCCGCAGCTGAGCGGGGTGATGACGCCCGACGAGATCGCCTCGGACACCGGCACCGCGCCGACCTCCGATGTCATGGCGAAGGAGGAGTTGCTCGTATCCGGGTTCTTCGAGTCGAACCTGTCATGCCGTGACACTCCAGGTGCCGGCGCTGGATCTTAGGACGGGATCAGCGCCCTCGCCTGAACCACCCTCAGAACCCACGGCGTACGCGCCGACGAGCGCGTGCTCGTCCTCGACCGGCTCGGACACGTGCCCGTTCAGGCCGAGGTCGCGGGTCACCGCAGGAACCTCCGGAAGTCCAGGCGACCGCGCTCGAGCAGCAGGTAGTCGAGCAGGTTGTCGAGCAGGTTGTCGGCGAGGTTCCGGTCGCCGCGACGGGGAGGCCATGCCAGCCCGCGCTGCGCCACGGTCAATGGGGTCGCAGTCGCCGGAAGCGGAGTGTCCGCGCACACCGAATCCCGGGGCTGGTCCGGATCTTGTCCTCGGCGGGACGAGTCTGGTCATCTGTTGCCGCCGCGCCGCCTCAGCTTGAGGACGCCTCCAAGGGGACGGGTTGGTCCGCCCCGTCTACGGCGAGGTGGGCGGGTGCGGGGAGCGGAGTACGAGCAGGGTGATCTCGCTGGGGGCGAAGACGCGGAAGGGCGGGCCCCAGAAGCCGGTGCCGCGGCTGGTGTAGAGGAGGGTGCGGGTGCCGTGGTGGCTGAGGCCGGCGAGGGCGGGCTGGTCGATGCGGACCAGGTGGTGGAAGGGCCAGATCTGGCCGCCGTGGGTGTGGCCGGAGAGCTGGAGGTCGATGCCGGCGGCTGCCGCCCGGTCGACGAACTTGGGCTGGTGTGCCAGGAGCAGGACGGGCAGGTCGGGGTCGGCGCCGTCCAGGGCTCCGGCGAGGTGGGCACGGTGGCCTGCCAGGCCGGAGGACTCGGCGGTGACGTCGTCCACGCCGGCGACGACGAGGGTGTCGCCTCCGCGTTCGAGCAGCAGATGGCGGTTGCGCAGTGGCTCCCAGCCCAGCTCGTCCATGAGGTCGACCCAGCCCTGGGCCTCGCTGTAGTACTCGTGGTTGCCGGTGACGTAGACCCGGGCCCGGGTGGCCCGCACGGTGCCGAGTGGGGCGGCCTGTGCGCGGCGGCGTTCGGCCGTGCCGTCCGCGATGTCGCCGGTGTGGCAGACCAGGTCGGCTTCCAGGGTGTTCACCGTCTCGCAGACCCGTGCCGACCAGCGGGCGCGATCGAGTGGGCCGTAGTGGGTGTCGGTGATGAGGACGACGCGGATGCCGTCCAGCCCGGCGCCCAGCCGTGGGAGTTGCACGTCGAGTCGGCGCACGCGTGGCACGCGGCGGGCCTCGGCGTACCCCCAGCCGAGCAGCACGGCGGTCACGCCGAAGACGGTCCACGTGACGATTCGGGCCCGGTCCTGACTCTCGCCGACGCCGGCCACGGTCAGGGCGAGCCGCAACAGGACGCCGAGCAGAACGGACCAGGTGAACAGAACCCAGCTGGTGCCCAGCAGGGTGTCACCGACGATCGCCGCCCGGTCCTGCTGGCGCCGGCCGTGGCCGCGCATCATCGCGAGAGGCATACCGACGAGGCCGAGGGCGAACAGGGCGGTGCCGACCAGTGTGACGGGCAGCGGCCAGTGCTGGCCGGTGTACAGGAGCACCCAGCAGGGCACGGTCCACAGCAGGACGGGGGCGATCAGGGGGATGTAGCGCATGAGGCGGTGCAGTCGGCTCTGCCGCGGCGCTCGCGCTTCACCCTCGGCGGGCCGGGTGTTGCTGGTGGCGGTCATGCTTCCCCTCCCTGACCGGGCTGCCGTCTCGCGCACTGTATCCGGTCGCCCTGGGGCCGGCCGGACCGGCGTTCATGATCGCGGCCCCTCGGGGCGAAGGGTTCTGTGCGGGAGGGCACGACTCCGCCGCAGACACCTCTCTTGGCATGAGCCGCCATCAGGGCGCTACTGCCCCGGCTTGGTACTGCCGCCGGTGGAGCGCGCACCGGCGGGACAATGGCCCAAGCCTGTCCCAAGCCGATGACGACGAGTGTCGGCCTCGACCACGGCGGTGAGGGCACGCACCGGTGAGCACTGCGGACAAGGCCCGCAAGATCGTCCAGGACATGACTCGGATGTGGTGGCCGGCCGCAGATGAGGGGCGGGCTGCGGGACGCGGCGAAGACATGGCGGCACTTCGCGGACGACGTGGAGAGGGTTACGTCGGGTGCCAACAGGGCGGCTCGCACCCTCATCGAGCACAACAAGGGCGAGGCCGTCTCGGCTTTCGACGATCCGTACTGGCGCCGCCGTCCATGGGGCGAAGAAGGGGCTGGAGCACGAGGTGGAGATCGCCGGTGCCCCGCTTGAGAAAAGGAAGGGCCCGAAGCGCCGCTCACCCTGGACAACTCAGGGAGGCTGTCAAGCAACTGCGTTGGCGCCAGGACTGGACGGGAGGGTCCGAGGTACGGATGTCAACGAGGTCTTCATACAGGTCCCCAACCTGGTCGATGCCTCCGAGGTCAAGGCATGGGTCCGCAAATACCAGGACCTGCACCGGACGCGGCACCGACCTGGGGAGCTACGATCTCGCGAGCAAGTACCCGACGATGGGGGTTGCTGCAACGGCACTGACTATCTGACTGGGCCGTTCGGAGCATTCCGTACCCGGTACGCGTAAAACAAGGACAGGGGCGGGGCGTGCCATCAGGAAAACGCCCCGCCCCCACCCTTGCGCGAGAGGGAAATCTCTTGTCCATGTCGATTCTCTATCGGGTTCGCAAGTCTTTTCCCGATGCGCCGAGCGCGCTGTCACAGGCACGCGCGATCATGCAGGACCTGGCCGAATGGAAGACCATTCCCTGGCCCCACCTGGAGCTGGTCACCACGGCCGAACAGTACGTGCACGCACTGCGCACGTTCGGCGCCGCGCGGGCCGTCTGGGACCGGGCCCTGCCTGGCTTCGAAACCTTTGTGCACGAACTGCAGCGCCGCGATGTCCCGGTCGACTGGGAGGAGCTGAGCGGCTGGTTCATCGGGGACATGCCGCTGCGTCCGGAGCTGGCCGACCTGTGGCCGCTGCCCGAAGGCCTGACTCTTACCCTGGCCGCGACTGCCCCTTTCGGCGACCTGGACAGCGAGCCTGAGGACGACTGCACCGAGGAGGAACTGGACCGGATGGTCTCAGCACTCGGGCCACTGAACATGAACGTCAGCTGGAACTGCGGCTGGCGGGGCCTGCCCGGTTTCAAGGGCTGTGGCGTCCGACTCTGTCTGAACAGCGTCTGGACCGAGCAGCACGCCGAGCCGGTCCCCGGTGAGTTCCGTGTCTATGTCTCCCTCGGTTCTCGCGTCGCCCGGACCCCGGCCGGCGAGGCTTGGCTGCGTGACTCGGGACTACCGCTGGGTGAACCCCAGACGGGCTGATGACGCACCAGAGCGGCCGCGATGTTCTTGTCGCGGTCACCCCATGCCGGTAGCCGCAGCAGGGTGAGGGCGTTGGTGGAGCAGGGCGGGCCAGGCGTGCCTGCCGCCCGTTCCATGTGGCCCTGAACCCACCACACGTCCCCCAGCACCCGATGGTGCCGCCCATCCCAGCCCAGCCTCTCGGCGGACACCACCGCCGCAGGGAAATCTCCGGAGACTCGGCTCAGGTGTGCCAGCCCCCGTCGAGCGGCGGAAGCGAGCCGACCGCCGGCGGCCGCCACACGCTGCATGCCGCGGCGAGAATCGTCGGTCAACCCGAGGTCCCGCTGGGCCTTCGCCCGGCAGGGGCGGCATCGTGGCCACCGAGGCCCCGATGCGGCGTAGTTGGTGCCGGAAGAGCCGATGGGCGAGAGAGTCGGGGAACGGACCACCTGCAGCGATGGTCACCAACGCCGGAAGCGGCTGGGGACCGCAGGGCGCCGGTGTGAACGAAGTCGGTCACGGATCCATGCGGTAGCCGTGTCCTCTGAGCGTGGTGATGCGGGGCAGGTGGCTGGGGCAGGGGCTTGTTTCGGAGGCGTCGGTGAGGCGGCGGCGGAGGGCGGCCATGGTGACGTCGAGGGTCTTGGTGGAGCCGAACCAGTTCTCGTCCCAGATCTCGGCCATGAGGGTCTCGCGGGAGACGGCCTCGCCCGCGTGTCGGGCGAGGAGGGCGAGCAGTTCGAACTCCTTGGGGCGCAGGGGGATTTCTTCGTCGTGCAGGTGGCAGCGGCGCGCCGTGGGGTCGACGACGAGGTCGCCGAGGTGGATCGGCTGCTGGGCGGGTGTGGTGAAGGTCCGGCGACGCAGGTGGGCGCGGAGGCGGGCCAGGAGGACGGTGAGGCTGAAGGGTTTGACGAGGTAGTCGTCGGCGCCGGCGTCCAGTCCGGCGATGACGTCGATGTCGTCGGTGCGGGCGGTGAGGATGATGATCAGCAGATCCCGGCATCGGCCGCGCAGGGTGCGGGCGACGTCCAGGCCGTCCATGTCGGGCAGGCCGAGGTCCAGGAGCAGGGCGTCGTACGAAACCCGGGTCGCCTCGGTGAGACCGGCGGCGCCGGTGCGGCTCCAGGTGGTGGTGTAGCCGTTGCCTTGCAGGCCGGTCTGGAGGTAGTGGCCGATGACGTCGTCGTCCTCGACCACGAGGACCCGGAAGCGGCCGTTGTCCGGTGCGGCGGGCGTGCCCATGGCCGACAGGGTAGACACGTCGGTCGTCGCGCGCTGGTTCACAGGTCGCGCAGTTCCTCGACGGCGGGACGTCGAGTGCCGCGGATTCCGTTCAGGGCCGCGGCCAGTACGGCGATCAGAGCGGCCAGTGCGGTGAGCGTCAGGTAGCCGCCGGGCACCGCCAGGGTGGCGGGCGGCGGGTCGAAGACGCCGGTGAGGACCTTGACCAGCATCTCGGAGAGGGCCCAGCCGATGAGGGCGCCTCCGGCCAGGCCGGCGACGGCCAGGAGCAGGGCTTCGGTGAGGACCATGCCGCGCAGCCGGCGGGTGGGGGCGCCGAGGACGGTGGCGATGGCGAAGGTGCGGCGGCGTTCGGCGAGCCCGAGGGCGAGGACGAGGCCGCCGGCGCCGGCGGCCAGCAGGACGGCGAAGGCCAGCTCGATACGGGTGAGGCCGGCCAGATCGACGGAGGTCAGGCTGGTGCCGACGGTGCCGCGGGTCTGGGTGATGTCGGTGACGGTGGCGGCGGTGCCGAGCTTCGCCCGCAGGTGTGCGGCGATCTGCTGCTGGTGGGTGCCCCCCGTGTCGAGGAGGAAGGCGCCCACCGCGTCGCTGCCGGTCGCCTGCGTGATGTAGGTGGCGTTGGCGACGAAGAAGCTGTCCTTGGGGGCCGTGGGGAATTCCTTGACGATGCCGGCGTAGTGGAAGGGGACTGTGCGCAGGGCCTTGGTGCGGGCGTCCTGGATGCGCAGGTTGACGGTGTCGCCGGGGGAGAGCTGGAAGTCGTTGACGGTCTCGGCGCTGACCAGCAGGTTGTCGGGCATCTCGGCGAGTCGTCGCATGAGCTGCTGGGCGGTGCCGCCCGCGAAGTAGGCGTCCTGGAGGGAGGTTGCCTGGGCGATGGTGCCGGGGCGGACGCCGTAGAGGTCCTGGAGGTCGGAGCCGACGTAGGCGAAGCGGTGCTGGAGCGGTTCGACGTGGCGTACACCGGAGACCTTCAGCGTGCCGGCGGCGCCGGGCGGGACGTGGGCGCCGGGTGGTTCGGTGGCGGTGACGTCGGCGCCGTTGGTCAGCCGGGCGTCGACCTCGGCCTGTTGCCGGTAGGTGGCGTTGAAGACGGCCGTGGACATCGCGAAGGACACGGCGAGGGCGAGCAGCACCACAGAGCGGGCGAGGGGGCGGCGGCGCCGGGAGAGGGTGGCGGCTGTGGTGCCGGCGAGGTTCGCGGTCAGCGGTCGGGCCAGCCGGGCGAGGGCGGGGCGGCCGTGGGCGAGGGCCAGCAGGGTCAGACGCCACAGGAGCAGGGCGGCTCCGATCCACAGCAGTGCGGGGCCGAGGAACGCCCAGTACGACACGGAGATGCTGGGCACGCCCTCGGGGGCGAGGACGAGGGCGTACTGGTTGCCGGAGGAGGCGCGGAAGACCAGCCAGGAGCCGATCAGCAGAGCGAAGTCCAGGCCGTAGCGCGCCCACCAGGGGTTGCGGGCGCCGCGCGCGCCGGATTCCTTGCGGGTCTCGGCGACGGTCACCGTGCGCAGGTCACGCAGTGCGGGGACGAGGACGGCGCAGGCGGCCACGGTGGCGCCGAGTACGAAGGCGATCGCGTACCAGGCCGCCCAGGTGCCCGCGCCCGTCCCGAAGGACGCGGTGCCGAAGGCGAGGCGCCCGGTCAGCGCGGCGATGCCCAGTCCGGCCAGGCCGCCGAGCAGGCCGATCAGCGCCGCTTCCAGACCGGCGAGGGCGGTGATCTGGCCGGGGCGCAGGCCGCGCAGCCGCAGCAGGCCCTGTTCCTGGCGGCGCCGCTCGCCACCGGCGGAGGCGACCGCGACGGTCAGTGCGGCGGCCAGGACCGCGCCGGGGACGCCGAGGAAGAGGAAGAGGATCTGGGCGTACAGGGCGTCCTGGCGGGCGGAGTCGAGGGCGGCACCGACGTTGTCACCGACGAGTGCGGTGCCGGCGGAGCGCGCTTCCAGGTTGTGGGCGGCGCGGGTGACGGCGGTGTAGGCGGCGGCCGGGTCGGAGGGCAGGCGTGCGCTGTCGCGGGCGACATGGATCTGGGTGGTCGTACCGGTGGAGCCGTGCGTGAGGGCGGCGAACCGGGCGGCGGGCAGCAGGACGACGTTGTCCGGGGGTGCGGTCGGCTGGGACTGGCTGGGGGCGCCGACCGTCTGGAAGAGGGAGTCGGCCTGGGGCAGGTCGACCACGCCGTCCACCTTCACCTGGCGGGTTCCGGCGCCCGGCAGCTGGACGCTGACGGTGTCGCCGGCAGCGGCGTGCAGGTTCGAGGCGGTCTGCTGGGCCAGCAGGACACCGGTGGAGGAGCCGGACAGAGTGCGGATCGCGTCGGGGAACAGCGTGCGGTAGCCGTCGGGCAGGCCGAGTGCCATGCCGGGACCGGTGGTCTGGGTGCTGCCCTGCACGCGGGCGGTGAAACCGGCGGTGCGGGCGTAGCCGACCGGGAGAGCGGCCCGGGTACCGGGCGCCTTGCGCACCAGCGAGAGCACTGATCCGGCGTCGGCGCCGGGCTGGACCTGGACCTGCCAGTCGACGGAGACGGAGCGCAGGGCGCGCTGGGTCATGGTCGCTTTCGACGCGGTGAGGAAGGAGCCGAGCGCCGCGACGAGGGCGACCGCGAGCGCGATCCCGGTCAGGGCGGCCAGTAGCCGTCCGGTGCGGTGGCGGGCCAGGCCGCGGGCCCAGGCGGTGATCACGGAACCTCCTCGGGTGCGAGCAGCCGGCCGTCGCGCATGGTGCGCCGGACGGTCAGGCGTGCGGCGATGGCGGGGTCGTGGGTGGTGACGACGAGGGTCGCGCCGGTGTGGTCGGCGGCCGTGAGCAGGGCGTCCAGCACGCGCGCGCCGGTGGCATGGTCGAGGCGGCCGGTCGGTTCGTCGGCGAGGATCAGGCGCGGGGCCTGGGCCAGGACGCGGGCGGCGGCCACGCGCTGGGCCTGGCCACCGGAGATCTCCTCGGGCAGCCGGTCGGCGAGGTCGGCCGCGTCCACCAGCGCGAGCGCGGCGAGGGCGGCTTCACGGGCCTGCGGTTCAGGGCGGTCGGCGAGGACCAGGGGCAGGGCGGCGTTCTCGGCGACGCTGAGGGCGGGGATCAGGCTGTCGCCCTGGAAGACGAGCCCGATCCCGTACGGCCCGAGGGACTCGGCCCGGGTGACGGTGCCGCTCGTGGGCTGTTCCAGCCCCGCCAGCAGGTGCAGCAGCGAACTCTTCCCCGACCCGGACGGGCCGACGACGGCCAGCCGGTCACCGGACCCGATCTCCAGGTTGGCACCGTGGACGGCCACGACCGCCTGTGGGCCCTGGCCGAAGGTGAGGGCCGCTTCCCGGCAGACGACGAGTGGCTCATCCGGTGACATCGGGGGCCTCCTGCCGCTCCGGCTCCGCTGAAGCGCCGACTGTTCTTCCGTCCTCCAGGCCGATGACCCGGTCGGCGACGCGTACGGCCTCCGCGCTGTGGGTGACGATCAGCACGGCGCAGCCTCGGACGGCCCGGTCGTGCAGCAGCGCGAGGACGACCTGTTCCGTCTCGCCGTCCAGTTCGCCGGTCGGTTCGTCGGCCAGCAGGATGTCGGGGGAGTTGGCGAGTGCGACGGCCAGGCCGGCACGCGCCAGTTCACCGCCGGACAGCTGCCGGGGCAGGGCATGGCCCCGCCCGGCGAGTTCCACCTGGCCGAGCAGCTTCTTCGCGGAGACCGCGGGCCTGCCCGCGGCGGCCCGCTGGGCCAGCCGGATGTTGTCGCTGACGCTCATGTGGGGCAGCAGGTTCCGGGTCTGGAGCAGCACTCCGATGTGGCGGGCCCGTAGCCGGGCCCGTTCGGTCTCCGGCCGGTGGCTGATCCGTACGCCGCCCACGCGCACCTCACCGCCGGACGGTTCGTCGAGCCCGGCCAGACAGGCCAGCAGGGTCGACTTGCCCGACCCGGACGGTCCGACCACCGCGACCGTCTCGCCGCGCCGCACCCGCAGGGACACCCCGCGCAGGGCGAGCGTCTCCTCCTCGCCGGCCCGGTAGAAGCGGTACAGCTCACGTGCGGTGAGGACCGTCTCGTCCGCCATGGTGGTCACCGCCAGGCGAAGGAGTCGCTGATGATCCTCCAGGGGTCGACGTTGTCGGCGTTGACCGGCCCGGACAGGGTCAGGTCCACCTCATGGCCGGACCGGTAGAAGGCGTACCGCTCGAACGCGTCCCGCACGACCTTGCCGGTGACCTGATTTTTCGCCGAGTCCCCCTGGTAGGTCAGCAGGACGACGCGGCCGGCGTGCCGGGTCACCTCGGACACCTTGGGCGCGGCGAACTTCGGGACCTGTCCACGCAGCTGTGGGACGACGGTTTTCGTCACGTCGCCGACCGTGGGCGCGGTGGGCACGGAAGCCGTCTGGATCTGTACGGTGTTCAGCTTGTCCGTGAAGGCCGTCGTGCCGTCCCGCTGGGTCCGAGCCCAGCCCTCGGGGACCTTCACGGTGAAACCGGTTTTGTGGAAGGGGACGTACACCTGGTTGTCGGGGATGTCACCGGGCGGGTTGGACTCGGTGGGCGTCGCGTTGTTCTGCACTCCCGCGACAGACGAGGACGAGGGCGAGCCTGAGGCGGGAGGGCTCTTGGAAGCCGACGAGCCGGATCCCGAGCAGCCCGCCGTCACCGCCGCGACGAGCGCCAGGCCCACGAATGCGGACGTCCGTACGTGTGCTGCCATGTCCACTGCCCTCCAAAGGGAAGCCCTCGGACCGGACGGTCGTACCCTCGACGCTAGGAACGGGCCGGTTAACGCTCTGCTCGGCGAGGGTTAGACGACGGCAAAACGTGCGGCGTGCGTGGCCGGGCCCGCCGGTGCGGCCGCATGATGAAGGCATGAGACAGCGCGTGGTGCGAGTCGCCGTCGTCGCAGCCCTGGTCGCCGTCGTCCTCCTCGCCGTTCCCTTGGCCCTGGCCATCCGCTCCGCCCTGTACGCCGATCAGCGCGACACCCTGGAGCGGGCCGCTCTGGCCGCAGCCGTCCGCGTGAGCCCGGACTACGTGACCGGCGACCCCGTGGAGCTGCCCGCGGCTCCGGTCGGCGGGCACCTCGGCCTGTACGACCCCCAGGCGCGGCTGCGCGGCGGCAGCGGACCCGCGGCCGCCGACTCTGCCGTCCGCCAGGCCTTCGGCGGTGCGGCCGTGCGGACCCGTTCGGGCGGTGACCTGATCGTCGCCGTGCCCGTCTCGCACGCCGAGCAGGTCATCGGTGTCGTACGGGCCTCCTCCCCGGTCGCCGCCGTGCGCGACCGGGTCTTCCTGACCTGGGCGGCTCTGCTGGGCGTGGCAGCGGTCGCACTGGCCGTCGCCGTCCTCGTCGCCCGCCGTCAGGCGCGGGCCCTGGCCGAGCCGCTGGAGGACCTCTCCCGGCACTGCCGGGCCGTCACTGAAGGAGACCTCGGCGCCCGGGCGGCCTCCAGCAGCATCGCCGAGATCGACCAGGTCGCCCGCACGCACAACGAGATGCTGCACAGCCTGTCCGAACTCCTGCGTCATGAACGGGACTTCGCGGCCAACGCGTCCCACCAGCTGCGCACGCCCCTGGCCGGCCTTCAGCTGACGCTGGAGTCCGGCCTGGAGCAGGACGACGCGGCCCGGCTGCGACCCGTTCTCACCGAGGCCCTCGCCACCACTCGCCGGCTGCACGACACGGTGGAAGAGGTCCTGCGCCTGTCCACGTCCCGGGCGGTGCTCAGGCCGAGGGGGCCCGACCGGACCCTGGGCCAGGTGCTGAGGGCCGCGGAGGAGCGCTGGCATGGCCCGTTCGCCCAGATCGGGCGGCGCTTCGCGTGCCTCGCCCGGGATGTACCGGACGACCTCTCCGTGCCTGGCGGGCCGGTCACGGAGATCCTCGACATCCTGCTGGACAACGCCCGCGTCCACGGCCGCGGCACCGTCCGCCTGGTCGTACGCGACCTCGACGACGCCCTCGCCTTCGACGTCACCGACGAAGGTGAAGTGCCGGGTACGGCGGCCCGGATGTTCGACCGCGGTCACAGCGGTGGCGGGCCGGGTACGGGCATCGGCCTCGCTCTGGCCCGCGACTTGGCGTTCTCCCTTGGCGGCCGGCTCTCCCTGACCGCCCATGCTCCGGCCACCTTCACCCTGCTCGTCCCGGTCGGCCGTGACGGGCCGGTGGACGGCACGGCCTGAAGGCCGCCGGTCGCGGCCTCAGCCCGTCGGTGAAGGGCATGCCGGGCGCCGCACCCGGGCTCGAACGACGCGGTTCGCGGCCGTCTTCTGGAGCAGGCGGCCGTGGACGAGGACCGGGAACAGCAGATGCGGCTTGTCGGGGAGGGCTGCGGTGAGCAGCACAGCGCTCGCGCTGCTGTTGTTCATGCCGCAGGCGAGGCGGCGGGCGGGTCGAGCCGCGGCAGCCGGGCCGCGCACCGGCCCAGAACGAACGACAGCAGACACACCGACGCCGCCACGGTCAGCGCGGCGACGAGCAGCAGCGGGCGCGGCGGGGCGATGAAGGCACCCGTGGGCACTGCTGGCGTTGACGTAGGTCAGGGGCGTGGTGAGCGGGCTGAGGAGGGTGGGCGACGGGCATCGTCACGATGAGGATCATCGCGGTAACCAGGCCGCTGCCGCCGTCGGTGTCGGGCGAGCGGTACAGCAGGAACACGACGACGGGGATGACCAGCAGCGGGATCGCCAGGCGCAGGACGAGCCCCGTGAGCAGTGCGCTTGGGCGCCGCAGGACGCGGCCCAGCTCGCCGACGGGGACCTGGAGCCCGGCCGGGAACAGCGTTCCGGGTGAGGCCGGTCTACGAAGGGTCGAAGACCGACCTGCGGTCCTGTGGGTCGGTGCAGTTGGCGAGGCTGGGGAAGTCAGGCCCGCTCAGTGCGTCGTAGGTGGCGGGATCGAGGGCGGAGCCCCATTCGGGTCCCGGCCCACTTGAGCCCTTGGCTCAGCAGACCGAGCACGCCGCCTGACGAAGTTGATGTCGGAGTGGCAGGTGCCGCCGTACAGCCGGCGAGGGTGACGCTCTCGGGTTCGGACGGCCTCCGACTCAACTTCTACACCCCCGAACCGGACTCGCGAGAGCGGGAGGCACTCGCCCTCCTCCCCAGCCGGGCGAGCACCGGCACGGTCGTCCCCTCGGGGAACGACCGGCCGGGCAACGACTGACCACACGAACGAGAAGAAGAGCTTCAGCCTGGCCGCGATGATGTGCGGCCCCTGGGGCGGTGCCGCAGGGTGTGCACGCGGAACACGCGTGGGTGACGGTCAGGCCGGCGAGACGAAGCAAGCACAGTACCGGTGGTCGTGTCCGGGGTGCCGCGCCTCTGCTGGGTGGCGTCAGTGCCGTAGTTCCTCGGTATCCGCACGGCCTGGCTCTGCTGTCCGCTCTTCCCTCCGCGCCGTCGTGGGTAGTTCACTCGGGCCTGGGCCCGCTGCGGAGAGCTCCGCGTGCGCTCGCGCCGCGAGCTGATCTGCGCCGCACCTCTCCGCCAAGTCGGCGCCCTCGAGGAGCAGTTCAGCCGCCCGGGGTGCACGGCCGCGGCGCCTGAGGCTGATGGCGAGGTCAACCAGTGCCTCGGCGTACAGGTACTGATTCGGGGACTTGCTGAGCGTCTCCACCGCGCGCTCCAGCAGCGCCGGGGCGTCCCCGTCCTCGGACACCGCCGCGCTGAAGCGCAGTGCCTCACCTGTGGCGGTGGGCGTGCCGTAACGCTCCGCTCGGCGCAGTGTCTGCGCTGCGAGAGCGCGGGCGCCTGCGGGGTCCTCCGGGGCGAGGGCGAGGGCGAGGTGTCCCGCCCAGGGACACCAGGTCGGATTGAGCATGCCCTTGGCCTCCAGTCGTTCCCCGGCGGCGGTGAGTTGGGCGATGGCTTCCTTGCGACGGCCACGGACGAGCAGCAGGCGCCCGTACAGCGTCCGGGGGTCCGGGAAGACCACCGCGTTGGGGTAAGGGGGCGCGAAGTCGTGCATCTCGGCGACGTTCAGCGCTTCCTCGGTGTGGCCGCGGGACAGCAGGACGTCGAGCAGCAGACCGACGGCGTACCACTTGGCGGGCAACCTGGGTCCGACGCGGTCGGCCAGCCGGACTGCCTCACGCGCGCAGCGCTCGGCCTCGACGAGCAGTCCGCGCCGGAAGTGGACCAGCCCGAGGAGGCTGAAGCCGAAGGAGAGGTGGGCTCCGCTCCATCCGACCTGCTGGCACTCGGCGATGGCGGAGCTGAACAGCTCCTCTGCGCGGTCGCACTCGTCGGCGTACATGTACCCGAGCGCGGTAATGCTGGGCAGCTCAAAGCCCCAGTCGGGGTCGGTGTACCTGAGCCCCACGGCGCGTGTGGCGACGGCCAGTGCGCTTTCAGCCGGCTCGCCGCGCAGCGTGGCATCCCAGGTACGCAGGCACAACAAGGCCTTCTCTCCTACGCTCTGTCCGGACAGGTGCTCGGCGAGCCGAGCGAGCCGACGGGAACGGACAGGTGCCTGCACCTCCTGCGTGTCGAAGACCAGCCATAGGTGGTGTGCGGCCTGTAGGCGCAGCCGCGCCCCGTGTGTCCGTGCGTGGGCAACCCCCGCCCCCGCCACAGCAGCTGCTTCGCCGAGCTGGTCGTTGTGGGCGAGCGCCTGGGCCAACCGGAAAGTGGCGTCCTCCCTGAGCGTGGGGTCGAGGTCGGGCAGCTCCAGGGCCGCCGAGAGGTGGTTGACCGTGGTGGCCGGGGAGGTGAGCAGGGCAGAACAGCCGAGCTCGTAGAGCACGGCCGCACGCTCCTCGGCCGGGGGCGGTTCGCGCAGTGCACGCTCCAGGCAGCGATGAGCGGCGTCCGGAGCACCTTGGCGAAGGTTCTCCCGCGCGGCCGCGCGCAGCTGCTCGACGGTCCGCGGGTCGTTGCCCGGATGGGTCTCCAGCAGGTGCCGGGCGGCGACGGTGATGTTCAGGCCCGCGTCGGTCACCGCACTCGCGGCCTGCCCGTGTATGGCGGTGCGCATCGCCGATGGGATGGCCCGGTACACGGCAGTGGCGATGAGGGGGTGGACGAACTCGAGGGTCCTGGTGCCGGTCAGGATACGGGCGACGCGCAATGTGTCCGTGGCGTCCTCGGCCTCGGCCGGTGGCAGCCCGGCCACCGAAGCCGCCAGTTCGGGGGAGATCTCCGTACCGAGTACCGCCGCCGACCAGGCAAGCCGCACGGCCCGGTTGCCGAGCCTCTCCAGCCGCTTGACCAGTCCGCTGCCGCGGGACGACGCACCGAGGTCTCGCAGCAGATGAGCCGACTCCTCCGAGGGGGTGAGACCTCGGTCCTGGACTTTGGCGACGAGTTCGACGGTTTCGTAGGGGTTGCCGCCGGTGACGGCCCAGCACTCGCGGCAGAAGGGATCGTCCGTGTCGGGCCCGAGCGCGCCGCGGACCAGTTTCGCGACCGACTCAGGGCTGAGAGCGCGCAGGGTGATCGGGTGTGACCCGCGGCCGCCGACCAGTTCCCGGAACGCCGCGGCTTCGGCCGGCAGTTCGTTCGGGCGGTACCCCAGGACGATCAGGACGGGAAGTTCCTGCACGCGCACGGCGAACGTGGCCAGCCAGGTGAGGGACTCCGCATCACCCCAGTGGGCATCGTCGACGACCGTGATGATCGGCGCCTTGCGCACGGCGAGCTGTGTGAGGACCCAGTCGAGACCGTCCCGGACGCCCTGTGGATCCGGCACGGCGGCACCGGCCTGCTGAGCGAAGAGGCCGACGGCCGGTCCCGCGATCTCGTACCAGCCCCCGAAGATCTCGCGGCGTTCGGCCTCGGTGCAGGATGCCAGGACAGGTTGCAACAACTGCCGGACGACGTGGAAGGGAACGGTGTGCTCCTGCTCGCTGCCGCGCGCGGACAGGACCGTGCACCCTCGGGCAGCGGCCATGGCTCGGATCTCGGCCAGCAAAGTCGTCTTGCCCAGTCCGGCGGCGCCGCTCAGGAACAGCAGCCCGCCACGTCGACCACCGCTGTCCGCCGAGCGGGTGCAGAGCGCCTCCACAGCCTCCCGCGCGGCGGCCACCTCATCGTCACGCTCGTACAGGGCCGTTCCCGCCCGGCTGGGGCCCACCGAACCAACTCGCCTCGCGTCGTGCTCCTGCTCCGGCACGCTATTCCCCTCGCTCACCAGCCTGTTGGCCAGCCTAGCGAGGTGGGACGACACGCGGTAGAAATATGCAGGAACCGTGCAGGTGGCCTTCCCAGCAGCGAGCCGAAGTGGTAGGTCGTGAGCGCCGTCGCAAGGCGTACGGGGCAGCGTCAGCTTTCGCCGCCCTCCTCGGGGTCGAGGTAGCGCTCCCGCAGCCGTGAAGCGGGCGGACTCTGTGGCCGGGGCATGGACCCGGTCGCAGCGAACAGCACGCGGCCCAGCCTCGGGAGGCGGTCGACCGCCGACCACAGCGCCGGCCCCATCTCGGCCGGCGGGTCGACGATGCCGGGCGCATAGCGGCACAGCCCCTCCTCGACGGCCTCGTCCCGCAGGTGCCAGAACTCGCGGAAGGCGGCCGCATCCCCCTTCAAGAGGTCAGAGGTGAGGGCGATGCCGACCGAGCCGAGGGTGCCGAACGCGGCGGTCAGCGCCTCGGGCCCGGCGGGCGCAGGCTCGGGGCCAGAGGGTGAATGCGCCGGGTGCGTTCATCCAGTCGAAGGCGGTGGCGCTGGAGTGGCCTTGCCGGGCGAGGTACTGGACGCGTTGGGCCGCGGCGGTGGGGTCGGGGTGGGTGTCGTCGAACGTGGGGACGACGCTTTCGGCCGAGCCTTCGACGGTGAGGTAGTGGCTGCGGCAGTACCACGACAGCGTGTAACCGTCGTTCAGCCAGCCGGCGGCCTGGGTGTCGAAGACGACGAACCAGCGGCGCAGTTCGGCATCGTGGACGAGGCGGGGGTCTCCGTTCGGGCTCGGTTGGGTCATGGCAGGCCACATGGAGGCATCTCCGAGTCGGCCGGCTGCCGACAGGTCGGCCAGGTGCTGGGCGTATTCAGCTCCGAGCATGTCTGCGGGAGTGAAGAGGTTCCCGGCACCGAGGTGTCCGGCTACCAGCCGGTCCAGTTGGGCCGGCCCCATTCCGGCATGGGACCGGAAGCCCCGTTTGAGTTCGAGTTTGAGGTAGACGGGGTCGTGACGGGGGTGTGCGTCGCTCCAGGCATGGAGATCGTCGAGGCAGGTTCTGAGGCTGCCGTTCTAGGGCCTGTGTGAGGTCGTGATCAATTTCGGGTTCTGGTCCCGTGCGGGGACAGGACCTGGTAGGACGCTGGGTGTGACACGTAGGCAACTCA
>NZ_JBEPBF010000036.1:0-55717 GCF_040298985.1 Streptomyces sp. NPDC001093
CTGGCGGCGAGCGCGGCCCGCGCCTGGTCGCCGTACTGGGCGATGTCGTCGAGCCAGCCCGCGCGGACGGCCTCGGCGGTCTCCTGCTCGACCTCGGCGAGACGCTGGCGCAGATGCCCGGTCTCGCTGCGGGCGCGCTGGGCCTCGGTCGCGGCGGTGGTGGAGTCGCGGTGGGCGGCGTCGCCCACCTCCTGCAGGGCGGCGGAGCGCTCCTCCTCCTCGTTGGCGAGGGCCTCGGCGCTCTCGGCGGCAGCGTGCAGGGCCCGTACGAGGTCCACGGCGGCCTTGGCGCGCGCGGCGAGCGCGGGCGCGTCTTCCCTCTCGGCCTCCTGGATGGCGGCGGACACGCGCGCGACGAGGTCGGCGGCGGCGCGGTGGCGCAGCACGGCCTCCGCGGCCTGCCAGGCGGAGTGCAGGGTCCGGGCGTCGGCGAGTTCGCGTTTCTGCGCGGCGGCGGACTTCTCGGCGGCGGCGAGCGCGAGGGAGGCGTGCCGGTAGGCGAGTTCGGCGGCGATCAGGGCGCTGCGCTCGCGTGCGCCCTCGGAGTGGGTGACGGCGTAGGCGGCGGCCGTGACCCGCTGGGCGAGGTCGGCGGCCCGCACCCGCTCCTGCACGGCCCGCGCGGACAGCCGCCGGGCGAGGCCACGGGTACGGCGCTCGGCGCCGGCGTGGATGTCACGCGCGCGTGAGCGGGCCTCGGCGGCCTCGACGATCCGACCGAGCAGGTCGACGGACCCGGCGGTGAAGTCCCGTTCGGCGATCAGCTCGGCGCGCCGGCCGAGCTTGTTGCCGAAGCCGCCGACGAGGTCGGCGAGGCCGTCGGTGTCGCGGGTGTCGGTGACGGCGCGCAGCAGCAGGTCGGTGAAGTCGGAGTCCTTCTTGACCGCGAAGAGACCGGCCGCCTCGCCCTCGTCGGCGTTCATCTCCCGCTGGTAGCGGAAGAGTTCGGGGTCGAGGCCGAGGTCGCCGAGGTGCTCGATCCAGCGGTCGTGGATCTCCTCCCAGTGCACCTCCAGGTGCGGGTAGGCCTTGCCGGCCTCGGTCAGGGCGTCGCGGAAGCCCTTCATGGTGCGGCGCCGGCCCTGGGCGCCCGAGGTGCCCTCGGCGGGCGGCCGTACGGCGGTGGACTCGGCGACGGGCAGGTTGTCCAGGCTCAGGCCGGGGCCGGGCCGGAAGGAGTACCAGGCCTCGGCGAACTTGCGCGGGTCGTTGGACACCTGCCGGCCGCGCCACTCGCTCACCTTGCCGACGACGACGCACTCGCCGGTCTGCACATGCTGCCACTCCAGCGCCACGTGCCCGCAGTCGTCGGCGAGCAGGAACTTGCGCAGCACGCCGGAGCTGGCGCCGCCCAGGGTGTTGCGGTGGCCCGGGAGCATGACCGAGAAGATCAGCTTGAGCAGGACGGACTTGCCGCCGCCGTTCTCCAGGAAGAGCACGCCGGCGGGCGCCGGCCGGCGCGGCGGGCCGGACGGCTCCTCCTCGAAGAACTCCGCCTGTGTGGGCGCCGGGTCGGGCACGGGCTCGCCGACACCCCGCAGGTCAAGCACGGTGTCGGCGTAGCGCGCACCGGCGGGACCGATGGAGTAGAGGCGGACCCGGGACAGCTCGTACATGGCGGACTCTCGTAAGTCTGGTGAAAAGTGCGGTGGTTCAGGGATCTGCGGGAGCTCGGCGGCCCTCAGGAGTGGAACGGCAGCCCGGCGTCGGCCACCAGTTCCAGGTCCTCGGTGTCCTCGGCGGGCAGCAGGCTGGCCGTGCCGTCGGTCACCGGTACGACGCCCAGCTCGAGGAGTTCGGCCATGGCGGCGCTGCCGGCCATGTCGCGGACCTGGAGCTGGTAGCGGGCCGTGGTGCGGTACGTGCCGCCGCCGTCGTCGCCGGTGCGCTGCAGGAAACCCGAGTCGGTGAGGAAGGTGAGGGCCTTGGCGACGATGCCGGTCGTGGAGGCGGCCGGGCGGCGGGCGTCCTTGGTGGCGCCGGTGGCGCTGCGTCTGGCCCAGATCCGCCAGGCGGCCTCGAGGCCGGGCGCGTCGGTCGCGGGGTCGGTGTTCTCGCCCAGTTCCTCGGCCCGCTCCTCCAGGCGCCGGCAGGCCTGCCGTACGAAGGCGTCGACGCCGTTGACGGTGACGCGGCCGATGTAGGTGTCGTCGGCCAGGTCCTCCGGGCGCGGGAACGCCAGTGCGGCGACGGCGAGATGGGCGAGGCCGTGCAGGAAGCGGTCGCCGGAGTCGGCGGCGGTGCGACGCGCGTAGTCGCCCATGCGGACGGCGAACACCGAGTCCTCGGCGGCCGTCACGGCCATGCCCGCGCGCGGGGACACCTCCAGCACCACGAGCCCCAGTCCGGCGGCGACGGCGTCGGCGAGCCGCGCGAACGCCGGGTCCTCGCGGTACCGCCGCAGCAGTTCCGTGTACTCCTGGTCCCGCGCGGGCTGCAGCTTGGGCTGCAGCCCGAACGCGACGAGCCGCGCCGCGTCGGCGGCGTCGGCGGGGGTGACGGCGGCGGGCGCCGACGGTGCCGACGACTCCGCCTCACTCCACTCGACGTGCTCGCTCACGGTTGGGGCTCCTTGTCGCGCTGTCGTTGACTCATGCTGCTTCCGTCCGGTCCGCCGCCATCCCGGCCGCGTCCAGCAGGGCGGTCCCCACGATCAGGTCCGCCCCGCCGAACTCGGGATCGTCCAGCTCCGTCCCGTCGTCCACGGCGAACAGCAGCTTCTCCTCACCCTGCCGGTACGCGGTACCGACAGCCGGACTGGCCGCGTGGACCGCCAACAGGGCCACCAGATAGGCCAGATCGGGGTCACCGGTGCGCCGGGCCTCGGCCACCAGCCCCGACAGCCTGCGCGGCGCGTCGGCCGGCAGGTCCAGCAGCTCCATCGCGGCGGCCAGCTGTTCCTCGCTGAACCGGCTGTCGTCCGGTGTGGCGATCAGGTCGGGCTCGGGCATCTCCGCGCCCAGGTGCTCCCGCTCGACGGGCGGCGTCAGCAGTATCTCGACGAGGTCCGTCACCCGGACGGACACCGGCGTGCGCAATCCCGTGCCGTTGGCGAAGAACGCGTCCGTGACCCGGATCGCCTGCTCCAGGGGCAGGGGCAGGACGGGGGCGAGGAGATGGCCGTACAGGTCAGTCCCGGACGTCGTCGCGGGCGTGGCGAAGGCCTGCCGGTCCTGCTCGGCGCGGAACAGCGGGCCGGCCTCCAGCAGCCGCGACTGGAGCTGGGTGTGCCGCCGGATGCAGTCCTTGACGATGTCGACCAGCTCGGCCGCACGGCGCTTGTGCTCGGGCTCCTCGGTCTCGTCGCGGGCCCTGCGGATGTTGGTGAGGATCGCGTTCTCGTGGCGGTAGCGGTCGGCCACATGGTCGAGGGCCTCGGCGATCATGTCGGGCACGGCGTTGAGCCAGTCGACCGCGCGGACATTGCGCCGGGTGGCCTCCAGGGCTCGGCGCAGGGTCTCCGAGTACTGCACCGTGCGGTAGCGGGCCTGCTCGGCGGCGAGCTGGGCGTCCGCGAGCCGGCCGCGATTGATCAGCACCTCCAGCTTGACCTCGGCGGCGATCTGGGCGCTGGTGACATCGGTGTCCAGGGCGCCGACCAGGACGTTGACCGCCTCGTCCGTCGTGCGCAGGTACACCGTGCCGCCGGGGCCGGGGACCTCCTCGATCAGCTTGAAGTCGTAGTCCCGGCGCACGTACGTGCCGTCCGGCGCGAAGGTGCCGTACACGGCGCGGAAGCCGCGGTCGACGCTGCCGACGTTGATCAGGTTCTCCAGGACCCAGCGGGCCACGCGCTCGTGCTCGGCGGTCGGCCGGTGCGGCGCCTGGGCGGCGATGCGCGGGACGAGCCGGGCCACGATCTGCTCGTGGTCGGCGCCGGTGTCGAAGTCCATGTTGAGCGTGACCAGGTCGATGGCGGCGAGGGCCACCTCGGCCATGCCGTACACCGAGTACTCACCGGCCAGGTTGGCCTTGCGCGCGTCGAGGTCGTGCAGCGGCGCGGTGCAGGCGAGCGCGCGCAGCCGACGCGCCAGCCCCTCGTCGGCGGCCGGACCCGGAGCAGGGCGCGGCCCCGCGCTGAGCTGGGGCGGAACGCTGTCCGTCGATGCAGGCGAAGTCACGGTGCACAGAGTAGGTCCTAGGTCTGACATCGACCCAAACGGCGCGGAGCGGCTCCGCCGGGGGCGGGGTGCCGCGGGTCACGGGGCGACCCGGCGCCGGTACACCTCCACCATCCGCTCCAGTGAATCCGCGAGGTACGTCTCCAGCAGTCGCTCGGCCTCGCGCTTGTCGCCTGCCTGCAGCGCCTGCAGGATGCGGCGGTTGCGGGCGAGGTAGGGCTCGTGCAGCCGGCGCGGGTCGTCGACCACGTGGAAGGCGAGCCGGAGCTCGGCGAAGACGCTGCGCATGAGTTCGTCGGTGCGTTCGCTGCCCGCGAGGGCGACCAGTTCCCGGTGGAAGTGGATGTTGGCGGTGCCCAGCGCCTTCCAGTCGTTCTCCGCCGTCGCCCGCTCTCCTTCGGCGACGGCCGCGGCCACCCCCTCCAGCGGGTACGGCGGCTCGCCGAGCCCGCGCACGACGGCGCACTCGACCAGGGAGCGCATGCGGTAGATGTCCTCGACGTCCTCGACGGTCAGGACCCGCACGAACACCCCGCGGTTGAGCTCGTGGACCAGCAGGCGTTCGTGCGTGAGCAGCCGGAACGCCTCGCGCAATGTGTTGCGGGAGACCCCGAGCGCCCCGCCGATGCCGTCCTCCGACAGCCGGGTGCCGGGCGGGAAGAACCCGTCGGCGATACGGCTCCGGAGGATGTCCGAGACCCGCTCCGCCGTGCTGGTACGCCCCAGGAGCGCACGGTCGTCGGCCAGTGCCGTCAGCTGCTCTGCCATGCCGGGAATTCAATCGCACGGACCGGGACGAAACAACATGGGTATTGAAGGATCGTTGAACGATCCTCTACGGTGCTTCGGGACGGCACTGCTCACGTCCCCGAGGAGCCGGCATGACGCAGACACCGCGTACCGAGGACCTCCCCGTCACCGCGGTCGACCAGCGCGCGCACGCGTGGAGTCCGGAAACCGCCCGGGGCCGCTTCCGGGACGGGCTCGCCGGCCCCACGGCCGGGGTCGCGGCGGGCCACACACAGGCCAACCTGATCTCGGTGCCGGCCGACTGGGCGTACGACATGCTCCTGTTCTGCCAGCGCAATCCCAAGCCGTGCCCGGTGCTGGACGTCACGGACGCCGGCTCCACGTCGACCGTCCTCGCCGAGGGCGCCGACCTGCGCACGGATCTGCCCCGATACCGGGTGTGGCGGGACGGGGAGCTGGTCGAGGAGCCCACCGACGTGCACGTGTACTGGCGGGACGACCTGGTGTCGTTCCTGCTCGGCTGCAGCTTCACCTTCGAGTGGGCGCTGGCCCGGGCGGGCGTGCCGATCCGGCATGTCGAGCAGGGCCGCAACGTGCCCATGTACATCACCACGCGCGCGTGCCGTCCGGCCGGCCGGCTGAGCGGGCCGATGGTGGTGTCCATGCGGCCGGTGCCGGCGGAGCACATCCGCGCCGCGATCCGGGAGAGCAGCCTGTTGCCGGCCGTGCACGGCGGTCCGGTGCACTGCGGGGATCCCGCGGCGCTCGGTATCGAGGATCTGGCTCGCCCCGACTTCGGCGACCCGGTCGCCCCCGCGCCCGGTGACATCCCGGTGTTCTGGGCCTGCGGAGTGACCCCGCAGGCGGCGGTGATGGCCTCCCGTCCCCCGTTCGCCATCACCCACGCCCCGGGCCAGATGTTCCTGACCGACACCCGCGACGAGCAGTACCGGCTGGTCGGCATCGTCTGATGCCCGGCCGGTCGGCGGCGTCGGATGCCCGGCCGGTCGGCGGCGTCGGATGCCCGGCTTGTCGGCGGCGTCCGGCGCCACGGGGCCGGCCCTCACGGAGGCAAGGGGCACCCGTGCGGGAGGAATCGGATGCGAGGCCTGGACCTCAGCACTAACCAGGCCTCCTCGGACAGGCATCCGGTCACCTTCCCGGCCGCCCCACCGACCCGCCGGGCAACTACCCGGTCACCACGGTGGTCCGCGCCGCCTGCGCCCCCGCGGCCGGACAGGCCGAACCCGGCGCCGCGGCCTCGCCGACCGGATCCGCCGCCGCGACCGGGCGGACCGTACCCGCCGTCACGGTCTCGCCGACCGGATTCCCCGCCGTGGCCGCACGCACCGTACCCGCTCCCCTCGCATCGCCGACCGCATTCCCTGCCGAGGCCGCACGCACCGTACCCGCCCCCAGGGCCTCGCCCACCGGATCCGCCGCCCTGGCCGCACGCACCGTACGCGCCGCCATGGCTTCACGGACCGGGCCCGCCGCCCCGGCTTCACGGGACAGGCCCGCCGGCTCCGCTTCACGGGACGTGCCCGCCCGCGCGGGACCAGGGGTTCGCGCCGGATCCGTGCCCGCAGGACGTCGCTGAGCCTCGGCGTCCTGGTCGGTGCGCTCCGTCAGAGCGGCCAAAGCCGCGGACACCGCTGCCGAGGCGCTCAGGTCGAGGCGGGCGCTGGTGCCCCGGGCCCGGTGGTGGAGTTCGTCGGCGGCCAGGTGCAGCAGCTGGGGCAGCAGGTCCTTGCAGCGCCGGGCCACCCAGGCGGTGCCGGCCGTGGCCAGCCACAGCAGGCTCGCCGCGCGCGTGGGCGCGGGGAACTCCGGTTCGGGGAACGGCGGTTGTCCCGTCGCACGGCCCGCCTCGGCGAGCAGGGCGTGGAAGCAGACCGCGAGCTGCCGGTGCCCGCGCTCGCCCGGGTGCAGCCGGTCGGCGCTCCACAGGGTCCGGTCGGTGATCCAGGCGCCGTCCACGGCGTCCAGGTGGACGGCCCCGTACCGCTCGGACAGCGCGTGGACGACCGTGTTGACGGCCCGTTGCCTGCGGGCCAGAGGACGGGCCAGGGCGCTCGGCAGGCCCAGCATCGCGCCGGGGTCGGGCAGGCAGGCGGTGAGGAGGGTGGCGCCCTCGCGGGTGAAGGCGGCGTAGACCTCGTCGAGGCGGGCGGCCACCGCCTGGATGTCGAAGGTGCGACGCAGCGTGTCGTTGACCCCGATCACCACCGACACCAGGTCGGGACGGAGTGCGAGGGCGGCCGGAGTCTGCCGCTCCAGCACGTCGCGGGTCTGCGCGCCGCTGACCGCGAGATTGGTGAACTCCACGGCGTCGGACGTCTCGGCGAGGGAGGGCGCCAGCAGCGCCGCCCAGCCCCGCCAGCCGTCCCCCGCGGGGTCGCCCACGCCCTGGGTGAGCGAGTCCCCGAGGGCGACGAAGCGGACGGCAGTCATGCCACGCCCTCCTGCACGGTGCGGCGGACGCCGGCCGGGCGGAGCACCTTCGCGTCGTGGGCCGCGAGGAACGCCTCCACGGCCGTACCCCAGCCGAAGCACTCCGCACGCGCGCGTGCCGCGTCCCGCCGAGCGCGCTCGCCGCGGTCCAGGAGCAGCTCCACGGCGTCCGCGAACGCCTCGCCGCGGTCGGCTGCGGTCGCCCCGGCGGAACCGATGACCTCGGGCAGCGCGGAGGACGCGCTCGCCACGACGGGCGTGCCGCACGCCATGGCCTCCAGCGCGGCGAGCCCGAAGGTCTCGGCGGGCCCGGGCGCGAGGGCGATGTCCGCGGTGGCCTGGAGGGCGCCGAGCGCGGTCCGGTCGGAGACGTGCCCGAGGAAGGTCACGGGCAGCCCCTGCTCCCGCGCGCGCTCCTCGAGGCGGGCCCTGAGCGGCCCGTCCCCGGCCACCACGAGCACCGCCCGGCGCCCGCGTCGTATGAGCGCGTCCAGGGCGTCCAGGGCGGTGCCGGGGCGCTTCTCGACGGACAGCCGGGAGCACATCACGAGCAGCGCCTCGTCCCCGCGCGCGTGCCGGGTGCGCAGACCCGGGTCGCGCAGGGCGGGGTGGCGTTCCATCAGGTCGACGCCCAGGGGGGCGCGTACGACGTTGCGCGCGCCGATGCGCACGAACTCGCGCTCGGCGAACTCCGTGGTGCACACCACCCGTGAATAGACGTGCGCGGTACGGGTGTTGAGGGCGTCGGCGGCGCGCCGGGAGAGGTGCTCGGGCAGGCCCCAGGTGCGCAGCACCCCGTCGGCGGTCTCGTGGGAGACCATGACGGCGGGCACGCGCGCGCGGCGGGCCCAGCGGCCGGTCCAGCGCAGGGTGGTCCGGTCGGAGACCTCCAGTCGGTCCGGGGCCAGCTCCTCCAGGAGGGCGGCCACGCGGCGCTTGTCGGTGAGGACGCGGTAGCCGCCGGTGCCGGGCAGCAGCGGGCCGGGGAGGGTGATGACCCGGCCCTGTTCGGTGTCGCGGTCGGTGTGCCGTTCGCCGGGCACGACGAGGACGGGTTCGTGCCCCGCCGCCCTGAAGCCCTTGCCCAGCTCCCGCAGGGCGGTGCGCAGGCCGCCGGAGGCCGGGGCGACGAAGTTGGCGAGCCGGACGATGCGCAGGGACTGGCCGGTCATGCCGCCACCGCCGTCTTCCGTGCCGCGAGCACGTCGTCGTAGTGGGCGATCAGCTGGTCACCGACGGCGGCCCAGGTGCGGCCCTCGACCATCGCGCGCGCGGCGGCGCCGAACGCGGTCCGCCGCGCCGGGGCGGCGGCCAGTTCACGGACGGCTTCCCGTACGGCGTCGGCGTCGCGCGGCGGGACCAGGTATCCGGTGCGGCCGTGGGCGACCAGGTCGAGCGGGCCGCCGGCGGCGGGGGCGACGACCGGAACACCGCTGGCCATGGCCTCCTGGACGGTCTGGCAGAAGGTCTCGAAGGGGCCGGTGTGCGCGAACACGTCCAGCGAGGCGAAGATCCGCGCGAGCTCGCCTCCGGTGCGCCGGCCGAGGAAGACGGCGCCGGGCAGGGCCTCGGTGAGGTGGGCGTGGCTGGGCCCGTCGCCGACGACCACGACCTTGACGCCGTCCAGGCCGCAGGCGCCGGCGAGGAGTTCGACGTGCTTCTCGGGGGCGAGTCTGCCGACGTAGCCGACGATCAGCTCGCCGTTCGGGGCGAGTTCGCGGCGCAGCGCCTCGTCCCGCAGATCTGGCCGGAAACGTACGGTGTCCACGCCACGCGGCCACAGCCGGACCCGGGGCACGCCATGCGACTCCAGGTCGCCGAGGGCGGCGCTGGAGGGGGCGAGGGTGCGGTCGGCGGCGGCGTGCACGGAGCGGATCCGCCGCCAGGCGGCCGCCTCGCCGGCGCCCATGTAGGTACGGGCGTAGCCGGCCAGGTCGGTCTGGTAGACGGCGACGGCGGGGATGCCGAGCTTGGCGGCGGCGGCCATGCCGCGCACGCCGATGACGAAGGGGCTGGCGAGATGTACGACGTCAGGCCGGTGTTCCACGAGCGCCGCGGCCAGCCGCCGGCTGGGCAGGGCGACGCGGACCTGGGGGTAGCCGGGGAGCGGGAGGGAGGGGATCCGGACGACCGGGCACGGGGAGTCCGTGTCCCGTCCGCTGCCCGGAGCGGGGGCGGGGGCGACGACGAGCGGATGGTGACCGCGATCTACGAGGTGCCGGGCGGTCTGGAGCGCGCAGTGGGCCACGCCGTTCACATCGGGGGGAAAGGATTCGGTCACGATGACGACACGCATACGGGTGTTGTCGCCGCGCCGGACGTGGCCGCGTCGACTTCGATCTTTCCGCCCGGGGAACGTCCCATGAGCGTTGGGCTGCACACCCGAGCAGGTCAGACGGCCGTCATGACTGCCTGACCTGCGGGACACCCGGTGTTCACACGGCCGGCGGTGGTCCGCCCCCGTGTGTGCGTGCCGGAGGGGGTCAGCCCAGGGCGGCGTCGGGTCCGAAGCGGCTGCGCACCGCCGTCTGTACCTCCGCCTCCTCGGCCGGATCGGCGGCCAGGCGGCGCAGGCGCTCCACGACCCGGGTGTCGCCGGTCTCGGCGTGCCGGGCGGCGAGCTCGCGGGTGGTCTCCTCGCAGTCCCACAGGCATTCGACGGCGAAGCCGGTGGCGAAGGAGGGGTCGGTGGCGGCCAGGGCGCGGGCGGCCCGGCCGCGGAGATGGGAGGAGGCCGTCTCGCGGTAGATGTGACGCAGCACGGGGGCGGCGCAGGCGATGCCCAGGCGTCCGGTGCCGTCGACGAGGGTCCACAGCGTCGGTGCGTCGGGACCCTCGCCTCGTACGGCCTCGCGGAGGGCGCCGAGGACGAGGTCGCGGTCCTGCGCACCGCCGCGGCAGGCGAGCATGCGTCCGGCGGCGGCGCCGAGCGCGTCGGGGCGCTGGGCCCAGCGGCGGGCGCGGTCGACGGCGGCGACGCTGCGCATCCGTTCGAAGGCGTCGACGGCGGCCTCCACGACGACGGTCGTACCGTCGGCGACGGCGGCCTCGATCAGTTCGAGGGCGTCGGGGTCGTTGCTGTCGGCGAGATAGCGCAGCGCGGTGCAGCGGGCGCCGTCGATGCCGGCGCGGGCGGCCTGGACGATCTCCGGCCGGTCCTCGGGGCCGGCCACGGCGACCAGACAGCGGGCGGCCGGGACATGGAGGGCGGCGCCGCGGTCCATGCCCTGCTGGGCCCATTCGAAGACGGCGCGCACGCTCCAGTCCGGCCGGGGGCCGGTGGGCCGCAGCTGGCGCTGCCAGCGGTCGAAACAGCCGGTCTCCTGGGCGGCACGCACGCGCGTGGCGATCGATTCGCGCGGATCCTCGGCCCACAGCCGCCAGGGCCTGGGCTCGAAGGCGTCGCGTACGGCGGCGGCCAGCTCGGCCTCGCCCTCCGGGTCGGTGCCGAAGCGGGCCAGGACAGGCGCGGCGAGGGCGCGCAGGCCCGCGTCGTCGTCCCTGAGGGCCAGCTCGTCCAGGGCCCAGGCCCAGTTGGAGCCGTGGGCGGCGTACCTGCGCAGCAGTTCGAGCGCGTCCAGCCGGCCGTAGGAGGCGAGGTGACCGAGGACGGCCAGGGCGAGGCCGGTGCGGGACTCGTCGGTGTCGAGGACGTCCTCGGACTCGAAGAGGTGCGCCTCGATCGCGTCCAGCTCGCCGTTCAGGTCGAGGAAGAGGCGGGCGTAGTACAGGGAGCGGTTCTCCACCTGCCAGTCGTGGCGGGGATCGCGCAGCACACAGTGGTTCAGGGCCGCAAGCGCTTCCGCGCGGGGGGCGGTGAGCGCGTGCAGCGTGCCGTCGCCGCGGCCCCGCTGGAGCAGGCCGAGCAGCGTACCGCTGGGCGCTATGACCGGATCGAACATGGGAAACAGCCTCACATCAAGCGTCGACGCAACCGGGAAACACGCACTACCTGGCCGCGTGACACAACGTCGGAGCGCCCGCCGTCTCTTGCTTGCTGAAGACCATCTCTCTCTGCCTCTCGTCGGTGGCCCATGCGGACCGCATCACGGCCCGCGCGGTGCGGCAACACCTGCCCAGCCATCGCGTCCGTGAATCACGTCGTCATGATGACCCGGCCGTTTGTGCTGCCGCGACCGTATTTCCGGCGGCCCTTTACCGCCTCCCCCGTTTTCTGTGTCGTACCTGGTCAGGACATGCGCGTCAGTGCGCGCCGAACAATTCCAGGAGTTCCGTCTTGCCGAACATCCGGGCGGTGTCGAGGGCCGACGGGGTCCCCGCGGCCGGGTCGGCTCCGCCCTCGAGGAGCGCCTTGATCACTTCGGTCTCGCCCTTGAAGACGGCGCCCGCGAGCGGGGTCTGGCCCCGGTCGTTGATCTGGTCCGCCGCCCCGCCCCTGGCGAGCAGGGCGCGCACCGCGTCGGCGTGGCCGTGGTAGGCGGCCAGCATCACCAGGGAGTCGCCGCGGTCGTTGGTGAGGTTGGCCGGAACGCCGGCGTCGATGTACGCCACCAGCGCCTCGGTCTGCCCCTGCCGGGCCAGATCGAAGATCTTGGTCGCCAGCTCCACGACCTCGGGGTCGGGGGCTTCACTCATCGGGCGGACCGCCTCTCCTGCGAACTTCGGGGACTTCAGGGAGCGTACGGCAGCGAGAGCGGAACACGGCCGTACGAGTGAATCGCCAGCGTACTGGCTCGCGCGGCACATGACCCGTTGTGCCCGAGGTAAAGATCACCGACAGCCCCCGCCGGAGACAACCGCCCAGCTCAGCCGGGCCGGACAGGACCGTTCTGCCAACTGGGTGAAATCAACCGAATTTCACTCAGTTGCACCTTTAATCGTATGGATACATCCTGTGATCCTGGAAGAACTCATGGTGACTGTCCCCCCTCGACACCAGGAGGCCTCAAATGATCCTCTCCATGTCCGGCGTCTTCATCCTCGGCGTCATCGTCTTCCTGTTCTTCCGCAAGGACGGGCTCAAGGGCTCGCACGCCACGGTCACGGCCCTGTTCGGCTTCTACCTCGCCAACACGGGCATCGCCCCGAGCATCAAGGCCGGCGGCGAGAGCCTGGCGAGCCTCCTGGGCGGCATCAAGTTCTGACCCCGCCCGTCCCGCCCGCACGAACCCCCAGGAGACAGCAGTGGCCCGGCGCCCTCTCCCCCGCATTCTGAGCAAGGACAGCGCCCAGATCGCCCGGACGCAGCTCGCCCGGAGCCGGGAGCTGGCCCGGACGGCGGCCGACAGCGCCACCGACGTCCTCCATCCGCTGATCACCGTCACGCGCGGGCTGCGCCTGCTGGCCTCGGCCGCTCGGCGCAAATGGGCGGACACGCCCCAGGACAGGCGTGGGCCGCTGCTGTTCCTCGTGGCCTGCGTGATCCTGGCCGTGGCACTGGCGCCGTACGGGCCGCTGCTCGCCGTCATCACCGTGATGGCGGCGGCAGCCTGGCAGGGCCGCGACCGCACCCCACCTGCCCCCGAGGGACCCGACGAGGCCCAGACCGCACGGCTGCAGGCCCTCTACCAGGCGCTGGTGCCGTACTTCTCCAGCCCCGAGGACCCGGCGCCGCTGTACGCGCACGGCGGGGAGTGGGAGAAGGCCTTCCCCGCCCACGAGTTCGACGACGCCGGGCGCGTCGGCCATCTCGTGATCCGCTACCCCGCGTACTTCCCGGACGGCGAGCCCGGGGCCCGAACGCGGATCGAGCAGCTGCTCACCGCGAAGGCCGGGCGGGGCCGCGAGTACCGCTTCGCCTGGGACGAGGAGGGCAACCAGCTCACCGTCGCCGTCCTGCCCCCGCTGCCCGCCGACATCCCGGCCCAGCACTTCGTCACCGCGCCCGGCGAGACCGTCCTGGGCTTCACCGACCCCAGCGAGGTGCAGCGCACGCTCCCCCTCTCCTACGGAGAGGAGGAGATCGACGTGCCGCCGGTCGTCTGGCGCACCGGCATCCGCTCCACCGAACCGCATCTGCTGGCCATCGGCCACCCCGGCAGCGGCGTCTCGACACTGCTGCGCTCCATCGCCCTGCAGGCCCTCCGGCACGGCGACGTCCTGATCGCCGACGGCGGCGGCACCGGCGAGTACGCGTGCCTGACCGGCCGGGACGGTGTGCTGGCCGTGGAGTGCGCGCTGCCCGGCGCGCTGGCGAGCCTGGAGTGGGCCGCGCAGGAGACCGAGCGGCGGCTCATCGCCATCAACCTGGCCCGGCAGGCGGGCGATCCGCCACCGGCCGACGCCCGGCGCCCGCTGTGGATCATGCTGGACCGCCCCTGCGTCTTCACCCACCTCGCCGCGGCCGAGGGCCGCACGGACCCGCAGGCGCTGCTCCAGGTGCCGCTGCGGCACGGCCGCGCGGCGAACGTGACCGTTGTGGTGGCCGAGCAGTTCGACAGCGCGGAGGCCCTGAGCGAAGCGGTACGGCAGCACACACGCGCGCGTGTCGTACTCGGGCCCGCTGCGCCCCGGCAGGTGGAGGCGGTACTGGGGGCTCCACCGCACACCACACCGCTGGGACATGTGCCCCCGGGACGGGGTTACTCGCGGCTGGGGGTGGGGCCGGTGCATCGGCTCCAGGTGCCGCGTACGCCTGATCCGTACGACGACGCGACCAGTGACGCCGATCGGCAGGCGGTGCTGGAGCTGCTGCCGGCGCGGGCCACTGCCGTGGGGGCTCGGCCGGCAGAGGCTCCGGAGCCGACGGAGCCCCCGAAGCAGACGGAGCCGGCGGAGCCGACCGATCTGACAAAGCCGGCCGTGCCTGCGGAGGCAGCCGGGTAGCGCCGTGGGGGTTCGGGCCGCCCCCCGGGTGCGGGTCCGCCGAGGGCACGCGCGCACTTCCCCGCGCCCCTTGCTTGCGGGGCGCTTCGTTCTACGCCACGAACGTGCGCGGCGCCTCGCCACCTCCCGTGGCCCCCGTCTCCACCAGTCGCACCGCCGCGGCCAGCCGGACCGCCGCCTCGTCCGCCACCGCTCCCCCGACGGTGAACGGCAGCCGCAGATAGCCCTCGAACGCGCCGTCCACGCCGAAGCGGGGGCCGGAGGGGACGCGGACCCCCGTCTGCTCGCCCGCTTCGGCGAGGCGGGAGCCGGACAGGCCGCCGGCGCGGACCCAGAGGGTCAGACCCCCCTGGGGCAGGTGGAACTCCCACGCCGGCAGCTCGCGCCGGATCGCCGCCACCAGCGCGTCCCGGTTCTCGCGGGCCTGGGCCCGGCGCAGCTCCACCGCCTGTGCCCAGCCTCCCGTGCTGAACAGCCAGTTGACGGCGAGCTGTTCCAGCACCGGCGTACCGAGATCGGCGTACGCCCGCGCGGCGACCAGGCTGCGGATGACGTCCGGAGCCGCCCGCACCCAGCCGATCCGCATGCCCGCCCAGAACGCCTTGCTCGCCGACCCGACCGTGATGACGGTCGAGCCGGCCGGGTCGAAGGCGCAGACCCGGCGCGGCATCCCGCCGTCCGCGAGCTCCTCGTCCAGCCACAGCTCGGTCATCGTCTCGTCGGCGACGAGCACCGTGCCGGCCGAACGCGCCGCGTCCACCAGCCGGCGCCGCTGGTCCTCGTCGGCGAGCGCGCCGGTGGGGTTGTGGAAGTCGGCGACGACGTACGCCAGGCGGGGCGCGGCCTCGCGCAGGACCTGACGCCAGCGGTCCATGTCCCAGCCGGACAGGCCCTCGGCCATCGAGACCGGCACCAGGCGGGCGCCGGCCTCCCGCATCAGCTGCAGGATGTTGGCGTAGGACGGCGACTCGACGGCGATCCGCTCGCCGCGGCCGGCGAAGAGATGGCAGATCGCGTCGATGGCGCCCATCGCGCCGGTCGTCACCATGATCTGCTCGGGCATGGTGGGGATCCCGCACGCCGTGTAGCGCTCGGCGATCATCGAGCGCAGCGCGGGCAGGCCGGCCGGGTAGTCGCCGTGCGTGTGGGCGTACGGCGGCAGTTCCTCCAGGGCGCCCTGCACGGCCCGGGTCAGCCATGGCTCGGGAGCCGGGAGCGAGGCGCAGCCGAGGTCGATCATCGAACCCAGGGCCTCGGGCGGCAGGGGTTCGAGGCCACGGGCGGGCAGCGGGTTGCCGGCCGGTACGGCGGTCCAGCTGCCGGCGCCGCGCCGGGACTCCAGGAAGCCCTCGGTGCGCAGCGCCTCGTAGGCGGCCGCCACGGTCGTACGGCTGACGGACAGGGCGAGGGCGAGTTCACGCTCGGCGGGGAGGCGGGCGGCCACCGGTACGCGGCCCTCGAGCACCAGCAGGCGGATGCCGTCGGCGAGGGCGCGGTAGGCGGGCGGGCGGCGGGTGCCGGGACCGGCCGGGCGCTCCTGCTGGGACTTGAGGAGCCGGGCGAGCTGCGCGGCCCCCATCGCTGAGGTCCACTGCGCCATGACGATCAGTCCACCTTCCCCGAATTGGCCATGGATGACGATCCTTCCCAAGCCACAGAGTGACATGCGTCAGGCCACCGCCACCACCCAGGGGGGTATTTCGTGTCCACTCGGCGCCGTCTCGGACGGCGGTTGATCCAGCTGTACGCCGGGCTCGCGCTCTACGGCGCGAGTTCCGCCCTGCTCGTCGAGGCGGGCCTGGGCCTGGAGCCCTGGAACGTGCTGCACCAGGGCCTCGCCGCACTCACCGGGCTGACCATCGGCGTGGTGTCGATCATCGTGGGGGCCGCGGTGCTGCTGCTGTGGATCCCGCTGCGCCAGCGGCCCGGGCTGGGCACCGTCTCGAACGTCTTCGTCATCGGTCTCGCCATGGACGGCACGCTCGCGCTCGTCCCGGACGCCCACTCCCTCGCCGTACGCGTCCCGCTCCTGCTCGCGGGGGTCGTGCTGAACGGCGCGGCGACGGGCCTCTACATCGCGGCACGCTTCGGTCCGGGGCCCCGCGACGGGCTGATGACCGGGCTGCACCGGCGCACCGGCCGCTCGGTCCGGCTGATGCGGACCGGGATCGAGGTCGCGGTGGTGGTCACCGGGTTCCTGCTGGGCGGCACCATCGGCGTCGGCACCGTGCTGTACGCGGCGTCCATCGGACCGCTGGCCCAGTTCTTCCTGCGGGTGTTCGCCGTCCCGGCGGCATCGACCGGCAGCACGGTCGTTGCCGCGGCGACACCGGAAGGGGTGATACTGCGTCCGTGACCCTCACGACACCGCCCAAGCGCCATCCGTACCTCGACCACCCGGGGCCCATACCCTTCGCCCACCGGGGCGGGGCCGCCGACGGGCTGGAGAACACCGTGGCGCAGTTCCGGCGCGCGGTCGAGATGGGCTACCGCTACATCGAGACCGACGTGCACTCCACGGCCGACGGCGTGCTCGTCGCCTTCCACGACTCGACGCTGGACCGGGTCACCGACGGTGCGGGCCGCATCGCGGACCTGCCGTGGCAGGACGTACGGCACGCGCGCGTGGCCGGCCGCGAACCGGTGCCGCTGTTCGAGGAGTTGCTGGAGACCTTCCCCGAGGTCCGCTGGAACGTCGACATCAAGGCGGAGCCCGCCCTGCGCCCCCTGCTGGAGCTGATCGAGCGCACCGGCGCCTGGGACCGGGTCTGCGTGGGCTCGTTCTCCGAGGCGCGCGTGCTGCGCGCCCAGCGGCTGGCCGGGCCGAAGCTGGCCACCTCGTTCGGCACCCGCGGGGTGGTGAGCCTGCGGTTGCGCTCCTGGGGACTGCCGGCGGCCGTGCGCCGGTCCGCCGTCGCCGCGCAGGTGCCCGAGGCCCAGTCGGGGGTCCCGGTGGTCGATCATCGCTTCGTCCGCGCCGCCCACGCGCTCGGGCTGCAGGTGCACGTGTGGACGATCAACGAACCGGAGCGGATGCACCGGCTCCTGGACCTGGGAGTCGATGGCATCATGACCGATCACATCGACACGTTGCGCAAGGTCATGGAGGAACGCGGCGTCTGGGTCTGAGCACCCGGCCGCCCGGCCCGAGCCTTCGCACTGGGGCAGTTGAGCGGAAAAGCGAGGGCACGGGTGAGCACGGACACCGTGCGGACGGACGCGGCGGACGACGCCGCAGGCCTCCGGCGCGAGCAGCGCGGCTGGTACTTCTACGACTGGGCCTGCTCGGTCTATTCGACGAGCGTGGTGACGGTCTTTCTCGGGCCGTACCTCACCGCGGTCGCCAAGCGGGCCGCGGACGCCGACGGCTATGTGCATCCGCTGGGCGTACCGGTCCGGGCGGGCTCCTTCTTCGCCTACACGGTGTCCCTGTCGGTGATCCTCGCCGTCGTGGTCATGCCGATCGTGGGCAGTGCGGCCGACCGAACCGGCCGCAAGAAGCCGCTGCTCGCGGCGGCGGCGTACACCGGGGCCGCCGCGACCACGGGCATGTTCTTCCTGGACGGCGACCGGTATCTGCTCGGCGGGGCGCTGCTGGTGGTGGCCAACGCGGCGCAGTCCGTCGGGATGATGCTCTACAACTCCTACCTGCCGCAGATCGCCCCGCCCGAGGAGCGCGACGCGGTCTCCTCCCGGGGCTGGGCCTTCGGCTACGCGGCGGGTTCCACGGTCCTCGTCGCCAACCTGGTCCTGTACTCGGCGCACGACTCCTTCGGTCTGACCGAGACGGCCGCGGTCCGCGTCTGCCTGGCCTCGGCCGGCCTGTGGTGGGGTGCCTTCACACTCATACCCCTGCGCAGGCTGCGTGACCGGCACGCGCGCGTGGAGCGCGCCTCGGCACCCGGCCTCAGCCAGCTGGCCGCGACGGTCCGGGACATGCGCCGGCACCCGCTGACGCTCGCGTTCCTGCTGGCGTACCTCATCTACAACGACGGCATCCAGACGGTGATCACCCAGGCCTCCGTCTACGGCTCGCAGGAACTGGGACTCTCCCAGTCGACGCTCATCGCGGCCGTGCTGCTGGTGCAGGTGCTGGCCGTGGCCGGGGCGCTGGCGATGGGGCGGCTGGCGCGGACCTACGGCGCCCAGCGGACGATCCTCGGCTCGCTGGTGGCATGGACGGTGACCCTGGCCGCCGGTTACTTCCTGCCCGCGAAGGCGCCGGTGTTCTTCTTCGTGCTGGCCGCCGGGATCGGCCTCGTCCTCGGCGGCAGCCAGGCGCTGTCCCGGTCGCTGTTCTCCCATCTCGTGCCGCCCGGCAAGGAGGCCGAGTACTTCTCGGCCTACGAGTTGAGCGACCGCGGGATGAGCTGGCTCGGGCCGCTGCTGTTCGGCGTGACCTACCAGCTGACCGGAAGCTACCGGTCCGCGATCATCTCGCTGGTGGCCTTCTTCGCCATCGGGTTCGTGCTGCTGGCGCGCGTCCCGGTGCGGCGGGCGATCAGCGAGGCGGGCAACCCCGTTCCGCAGAAGATTTAGCACCGATTTAGCACTCGGCGCGAAAGGGCGGTAGTGTACGCCTTTGGCCTGCCAGGCGTACCGTTACTGCGCGTCAAAGATGCCGAAACGCTGGGTGACATCTGCTATCAGATGTGACAAACCGGGCGCCGGTGGGTAGAACAAGGGGCGGCTACGACGGCGACGCATGACCCGGAACGGGACACGGAACGGGAATCTTTACCGCCGACCGGACGTTGACCGGATGACGACGACAGCGACACCTGTCCTGTGGGCGACAAGCCCGGGAGGCACGATTCATGAGTGAGCGAGCTCTTCGCGGTACGCGCCTCGTGGTGACCAGCTACGAGACGGACCGCGGTATCGACCTGGCCCCGCGCCAGGCCGTGGAGTACGCATGTGAGAAGGGGCACCGCTTCGAGATGCCCTTCTCCGTCGAGGCGGAGATCCCGCCGGAGTGGGAGTGCAAGGTCTGCGGAGCCCAGGCACTCCTCGTCGACGGCGACGGCCCTGAGGAAAAGAAGGCCAAGCCCGCGCGTACCCACTGGGACATGCTGATGGAGCGGCGCACCCGTGAGGAACTCGAAGAGGTCCTCGAGGAGCGTCTGGCGGTTCTGCGCTCAGGGGCGATGAACATCGCGGTTCACCCTCGGGACAGCCGCAAGTCGGCCTAGTCCCTGCGGCTGGACGGAGACACAGCGCACACGAAACCGCGGGCGCCGTACACGATGCACGTACGGCGCCCGCGGTTTCGCATGTCCGGGGGCGTGCTCAGCGGGACAGCGGCGGACGCTGCTGCTCGCCCGGCTCGGGCCGGTCCTCACGGATGACCTCGCCCTGCACCACCCTGCCGTCGGGACGGTGGATGCGGGCCTGCTGGAAGGCGTCGCCGAGGCTGCCCGGGGCCGCCGTGCGCAGCCTCTTGTCCAGGGCGTTCTCCGCATAGCGGCTCACGGCCTGCTGCACCGGCGGGAGCAGCAGGAGCAGGCCCGCCACGTCGGAGAGCAGACCCGGGATGATCAGCAGCAGGCCGCCGAGCATCATCAGGCCGTTGCCACCGCCGCGCTCCGGTGAACCGCCCCGCTGCAGCGCCTCGTTCAGGCTCTGGAAGGCACGGCGGCCGGCCCGCTTGATGACCACGGAACCGGCCACGAGGCCCGCGACGAGCAGCAGGAACACGGCGAACCCCCCGGCCGCTCCCGCGACCAGGGTCAGCAGCCAGATCTCCAGCACCAGCCAGGCCGCGACCCCCAGCGGCAGATACCTGCGCAGCCGGGAGCGCCGGGGCCGGGTGGTGTACGGAGAGGTCGGAGCGCCAGTCGTCATGCCCCCAGTGTGCCTGGCGGCTGCTCAGAGCGGGATAAGGGGGTCTTCACCCGGGGCCGACCGGGACCACTTGGCCCGCCGGCGACTACTTGGCCCGCCGGCGACTACTTGGCCCGCCGGTGACTACTTGGCCCGCCGGTGACTACTTGGCCCGCTTGTTCCTGCCGGTGAGCTTGGCGACCCGCTCCCCCGCGCCCCAGGCGGTGACCCGCCACAGCGCCTCGATGAGGATGTCCTTGCTCATCTTGGAGTCGCCGAGTTCGCGCTCGACGAAGGTGATCGGAACCTCGACCACGTGGTAGCCGGCCTTGACCGCGCGGCGTGCCAGGTCGACCTGGAAGCAGTAACCCTGCGAGGCGACCTCGTCCAGGCCCAGCCCCTCCAGCGTCTCGCGGCGGAACGCGCGGTAGCCGCCGGTGATGTCGCGCAGCGGCAGGCCGAGGGCGAGCCGGGAGTAGAGGCTGCCGCCACGGGAGATGAACTCACGCGACTTGGGCCAGTTCACCACGCGGCCGCCGGGCACCCAGCGGGAGCCGAGCACCAGGTCGGCGCTCTTGAGGGCGGTGAGCAGCCTGGGCAGCTCCTCGGGCTGGTGGGAGCCGTCGGCGTCCATCTCGATCAGCACGCCGTAGCCGTGCTCCAGACCCCAGCGGAAGCCCGCGAGGTAGGCGGCGCCCAGGCCTTCCTTGCCCTTGCGGTGCATCACCTGGACGTTCTCGTCCTCGGCGGCCAGCTCGTCGGCGAGCTTGCCGGTGCCATCGGGGCTGTTGTCGTCCGCGATCAGCACGTGCGCCTCGGGGACGGCCTTGCGTACCCGGCCGACGATCGTCTTGATGTTCTCCGCCTCGTTGTAGGTCGGAATGATCACCAAGGCCGTGCCGAGCGGACCGAACTGCCTCCCCTGAGCCGTGGCCAGGGTCCCGTCGCCGTCGTTCACTGCTGCCCCTTCTTGGTCGTACGCAGGCGTCCACCATAGTGGCCACCGCCTGGTAAGACATGCCGGCTGCGTCCTTTGGTGGTGTCGATTCCACAAGAGTGGGGTAAGAATGTGTTTTTGGCACCTCCACGGCACGCCGGGGCCGCTCGCCCACCACGGCGGATGGGGGCCCGGCGCCCTTCGGGCCGACCTGGGACCCGCTGGCTGCGGATCGACCGAAAGCCGTTGTCTACTGAGCGCACGGGCCCCACCCGGGTCACACCTTGCCGGGCCGGAACGTTCCCTCGGCGGCGCGGGCGCTGAGCCTGGCTCCCAGCGACGGTGCCCCGGTGCGGCACACCGTCCCTGACCCAGCGGCGCTGAGACGAGTTGCGGGAACGCTCCCCGGTCAGGCGTCCGGTGGTGGACTCGGCCGAACCTACCGGCCCCCGGCCGTCGACTGTCAACAGCCCCCTGGCCTGCGACGACGCCCCGAACCGTGCGGTCTTCGGGGAGGATGCGCAGGTCGGGCGGTGGCGCGGCGGCGAGCGATCGCCGCCGCGCCACCCCCGTAGATCACTCGCCCGGCCGTACGAACACCGTCCGTCCGCCCACCACGGTGCGCAGACAGACCGGCAGGTCGCGGCCCGGGGTGAGATCCGGCAGGCCGGGCGTGCCGGAGCGCGGGTCCGTCGACCAGCGGGCCACCCGGTCGTCGGGGGCCTGGACGACCAGCTCGTCGGTGCGCCAGACCGCGTAGTCGGCGGGCGCGCCCGGCACCAGGACGCCGGCGTCGTCCCGGCCCACGGCCCGCCAGCCGCCGCGCGTGTGCGCCGTGAAGGCGGCCCGGACGGAGACCCGGTGCTCCGGCGTGTGATGGAACGCGGCGGCGCGGACGGTGCCCCACGGGTCGAGCGGGGTGACCGGGCTGTCGGAGCCGAAGGCGAGGGGCACACCGGCGCGCAGCAGGGCCGCGAAGGGGTTGAGGGTGCGGGCCCGTTCGGCGCCCAGTCGCCGGGCGTACATGCCGTCCTCGCCGCCCCACAGCGCGTCGAAGGCGGGTTGCACGGAGGCGATCAGGCCCAGCTCCGCGAAGCCGGCGACCGTCTCGGGGGTGAGCATCTCGGCGTGCTCGACGCGATGCCGCGCGGCGCGGATGCGGGCGAGGCCGAGCTTCTCCGCCGCGGCGCGCACGCCCTCCACGACGGCGGTCACGGCGGCATCGCCGATGGCGTGGAAGCCGGCCTGCAGGCCCGCCTCGGTGCAGGCGACGACATGGGCGGCGACGGCCTCGGCGTCCAGGTAGGCGGTGCCGGTGTGGCCGGCGTCGGCGTACGGCTCGTGCAGGCAGGCGGTGTGCGAGCCGAGGGCGCCGTCGGCGAAGAGGTCGCCCGCCGCCCCCACGGCACCCAGTTCCCGTGCCTTCCGGACGTTCTGCTCGGCCCAGTAGCCGACCACACGCGGCCCGGGCACCGCGGCGGCGAGCTTCAGCAGGCCGGTGAAGTCGTCCTCGGAGGAGATCTGCGGGCCGCCGCACTCGTGCACCGAGCCGATGCCGAGCGAGGCCGCGTGGGCGAGGGCCGCGCGCTGGGCCCCGGCGCGCTGGGCCGGGGTGATGGCGGCGAGGGCGGCCTCGCGGACGGTGTGGTGGGCGTCGGCGGTGAGCGGGGCGTCCGCGCGGGGGACGTCGCCGGGGATCAGGTCCAGCAGGGCGGTGGTGACGACCGCCGAGTGCACGTCGATGCGGGAGAGGTACAGCGGGCGGCCGCCGGTGGCCTCGTCGAGTTCGGCGCGGGTCGGCGGGCGGCCGCCGGGCCAGCGGGCGGCGTCCCAGCCGTGGCCCAGCAGGACGCGGTCGTCCGGGCGGCCGGCGGCGAAGTCGCGGACCAGGGCGAGGGCCGCCTCCAGGGTGGGGGCGCCGGACAGGTCCAGGCCGGTCAGGGCGAGACCGGTGGCGGTGGTGTGTACATGGGCGTCGGTGAAGGCCGGGGTCACCAGGGCGCCGTCGAGGTCGATCACCTCGTCCACGCCGTCGGCGAAGGCGTCGGCGGCGCCCTCCGAACCGACCCAGGCGACTTGGCCGCGCTCCACCACCATCGCCGTGGCGAAGGGATCGGCGGGGCTGTGCACCTCGCCTCGGCGCAGCAGGACGGTCTCGGGGGGCCCGGAGTCGGCGGTGCGGTCGTTCATGGCGGACAGTTTCCCGCCCCGGCCGGCGTCGGCTGTACCCGGGGCGGCCGCAAGGCACCCGTGGGGTGATCAGATCCGGGGCGGTCGCGCCTCGTACGGCGTGGACAGCACCACCGTCGTGCGCGTCGACACCCCTGCCAGACCGCGCAGCCTCGCCAGCAGCTCTTCCAGTTCGTGCGGGGTGCCCACCCGCACCTTGAGGATGTAGTTCTCGTCGCCGGCGACGCTGTGGCAGGCCTCGATCTCGGGCACGCCGGCGAGGCGGTCCGCGATGTCGTCGGGGGCGCTGGGGTCGAACGGTTTCACCGAGATGAACGCGGTGAGCGGCAGCCCGACGGCCTCGGGGTCGACCACCGCGGCGTAGCCGCGGATGACGCCACGCTGTTCCAGCCGGCGCACGCGCTGGTGCACGGCCGACGTGGACAGCCCCGTGGCCTTGCCCAGGTCTGTGTAGCTCATCCGCCCGTCCTTGACGAGCAGCTGCACGATCTGTCGGTCCAGCTCCTCCATGGCGCCAAAACCTACAGTGCGCGTGATCTCCTGGGATAGCCGAGAGCGCAGGTCATGGCCGGTTCGATACAAAAGGCGCCGCACAGGGCCCGCAGAGGGCACCTGCACGCGGCATGTGACGAACGCCACACGTCTCGAAGGGGCTCCGTGATGTTCTCGTGATTACCGCCGAGGGCGGGCGGGAAGTGCTTGCTGTGGTCGAGGCCGCAGCGCCGTAACGGCCCAGCCTTAGGGGGAGAATCCCATGCAGAGTGTCCATCGCCCTGGTCGATCCGCGTCCAAGCGGCAGCAGCCGGTCGTCGAGCCCGAGCCGGAGGGCGTCGAACCCGACGCCCTCGACGACGAACCGGACGCCTACGACACCTTCGAGATGTACCGGGTGATCTGCCCGGACTGCGCGCAGCCGATCGCGCTGCTGGCGGACGAGCGGGTGCTGCCCGAGCACGCGCTGTGCGCCTCGCCGTGGAACCCGTTCGGCCTCACGGTCTGTGCGGGCACGGGCCGTTCGGCTGCCGACGCCCGTCCCGCGGACGAGTCCTTCGCGCCGCAGGAGCAGGGCACCGCCCTGCTGCTGACGCTCCCCCAGGGTCTGGACTGGCGCACGCAGCCCTTCTCGCACGTCGGCGGCCCGGGCTCGCGCCCGATGCGCGTACCGGCGATGCGCCGCCAGGCCGCCTGAGCCGCCTCACCGCGTCCAGTACACGCCCTGCACCATGGCGCGCAGGCTGTCGTGGTGCAGGATCAGTGTGTCCGGGTCCGCCGGGACGGCGACCTCCCCGAAGTACGCCTGCCGGTAGGCGACGCGCAGCATGACGATCGCGTGCCGCAGGGCGGCGTAGAGGGTGTGGAAGTCCATGTCGCGCGGGGTGTGGCCGGTCAGGCGCGCGTAGCAGGCCTCGACGCGGTCGCGGCGCAGGAGGTCCGGCAGTCCGCGCCGGCCGGAGGCGACCGTGAGGTCGTGGAAGAAGCGGTGCAGATAGACGATCCAGCCGAGGTCGACCTCGCGCGGGGCGAGTGCCGCCATCTCCCAGTCCAGGACGGCCACGGGGTCGAAACCGTCGTAGACGATGTTCCCGATGCGCGCGTCGCCCCAGCTGAGGACGGGTTCGCCCCCTTCACACGGCCACAGCTCCTCCAGCCGGTCGAAGGCGGCCTCGATGAGGGGTGAGCGGGGCAGGCCGTCGATCACCCAGTCGTAGTAGGCCCGTTGGGCCGTCACATGACGGCGCAGCGCGTCTCCCGGCCCGGGCCCGGCGAGGAACTGCGCCTCGGCGAGGGGCACTTGGTCGTGCAGGCGGGCCAACAGGGCGACGGTGGAGGCCTCCAGGTGCTCGCGTTCGGCGTCGCTCGCCCCGTGCAGCCAACTGCCCTCGTAGGTGTACGGCATGACGTCCGGCGGCACGCGGCCGGCGACCCGCTCCATGACGAAGAACGGCGCCCCGAGCGGGCCCGGGTCCTCCTCCAGCCACAGCACCCGCGGCACGGGCACGTCCGTGCGCTCGGCCACCAGGCGCAGGGTGCGGTACTGGCGGGCCATGTCGTACTCGGGGAAGACGGTGTACGCCGCCGGGTCCGCGGCGAGCCGCAACGCGCAGGCCCCGAAAGGCGCTTCGGGGTGCTCGAGGTCGAACAGGAGGGTCTCGCTGGACATGCCGTTGGTGGCCGGGACGGTGACCCCGGTGGCCTTGGCGCCGGGCAGCCGGGTGCCGAGCCAGGCGGTCAGCCGCCGGGCGAGCTCCTCGGGGTCGCGGGTGGTGGTACGGGGACGCGGTGCCGTGGCCATGCGGGCTCCTCCCTCAGGTACGACCGATGTCTCAAGGCGCAACCGACGCCTCAGGGTGCGACCGAGTCGAAGCCGGTGAAGCCGCTCGGGTCGTGCCGGCCGAACGAGCCGTGCTCGAAGATGCCGTAGCCGGTCCGTCCGTCCAGCCGGAAGCGGGCGGAGTGGTCGGTGACGCCGTAACCGGCCAGCGGGTGGGGCAGGGTCATGTCGTAGGTACGGCGATCCGTCCAGCCGGGGCCCCGCCACGTGCCGTGCTGCCAGTCGTCCGCCGGCGGATAGCCCGCGCCGAGCGCGAGCGGCGAGGAGGCCAGGATCTCGACGTCAAGCTTCCGCGACTCCCGCGCGTCCCCCAGATGGATGACCGCCCGTTCCGGGTGGCGGGTGCCGGAGCGGTATGCGATGTCGGTCTGCGGCCAGCCCAGTTGGCGGTCGCGCCGGCCGGGGCGGACCAGGGTGGCGTCGTTCAGGGAGCGGTGGCCGTCGGCGTCCTCCTGGGTGATGACCATCAGGAAGCGGTCCTCGAAGCGGACCGGGCACCAGATCCAGTGGAAGCCCTCGGTGGGGTGGTCCGCGGCGAGCCGCCCGCCGTCCTCGCCCGGGACGGGCCGCACGCCCCAGCTGCGGTCCCGGGTGCCGGTCCAGTCGTCCGCGGTGACCCGGAACTCCTCTCCCCCGGCCCGGAGCACGCCCTGCGCGGTACCCGCCTGGACGAAGCGGCGGCCCTCCAGGGTGAGCCGGTCGCCCCGGCGCTGGAGGTGGTGCGGCTCCCAGAGGGCGGGGAAGGCGGCCGTCCAGGTGAGGTCGTACGACAGCTGCTCGTCCTCGCAGATCAGGCGCAGCTCCCCCAGCGGCCGCGGGACCTCGATGCGCAGCGGTCCGACGGCGAGCCGCATCCGGTCCTCCCCCAGGGCGTCGGAGGCGCGTACGGCGTGCAGGGTGTCCCCGGTGCGCAGGGTGGCGTAGGCGTCGATCACGCCGAGGTTGGGGTAGACGCCGAGGCCGAGGATGAGCAGGGCGCGGCCGGCGTGGTCGAAGACGTGGAAGATGCAGCGGTCGTAGGCGTTCCGGTCACCGGTCGCCACGTGCCTCATGGACAGCGGCACCTGGTGCACCGGGTACTCGTCGAGCGGTACGGGACGGTCGTCGGCCACGGTCACCCCCTGAGCGATGGTCGGCTGACGGTACGTCAGTTGGCCGGAGGAGACCAGAGGGGGGACGGGATGGGCCTGAACTGACGCTCGATTCCGCCGGGCGGTGACCTGTCCGGCCGCTGCCGCGTTGCCCGGGTATGGCCCTCATGCACTCGGTCACCGGGCGTCAGCGCCGCATCTTCGTCCCTCGCCCCGCAGAATCGGTTCCGCCGCCGCCCGCGCCGCCGGATCCGCCCATCTACCGCGACCTCATGCGGACCTGGGCCGACCGGGGCCGGACCCTGCCGGGCCGCCACGATCCGGAGTGGATCAGGCTGGCGGCCCCGACGGTCCTCACGGGGCAGTTCAGCGGCCTTCGGGTCCCGCCACGTGACGGGCGATGACCATCCGCTGGATCTGGTTGGTGCCCTCGACGATCTGCAGGACCTTGGCCTCGCGCATGTAGCGCTCGGCCGGGAAGTCGGCGGTGTAGCCGTAGCCGCCGAGTATCTGCACGGCATCCGTGGTGACCTTCATGGCCGTGTCGGTGCAGTGCAGCTTGGCCATGGCGGCCTGCTTGGCGAACGGCTTGCCGGCGTCGCGCAGCCGGGCCGCCGCGAGGTACAGCGCACGGCCGGCCTCGATCTGGGTGGCCATGTCGGCGAGCATGAAGCGCAGGCCCTGGAAGTCGGCGATGGGGTGGCCGAACTGCCGGCGCTGCGTGGCGTAGGCGATCGCCTCGTCCAGTGCGGCCTGGGCGAGGCCGATCGCGCAGGCGGCGATGCCGAGCCGTCCGGAGTCGAGGGCGGACAGGGCGATGAAGAAGCCCTGGCCCTCCTCGCCGATCCGCCGGTCGTCGCCGACGCGGACCCCGTCGAGGTGGACCTGCGCGGTGGGCGAGCCCTTCATGCCCATCTTCTTCTCGGGTACGGCCCCGCTCAGGCCGGGCGCGTCCCCGGGGACCAGGAAGGCGGTGATCCCGCGCGGACCCTCCTCGCCGGTGCGGGCCATCACGGTGTAGAAGTCGGCGATGCCGCCGTGCGTGATCCAGGCCTTGGTGCCGTTGATCACCCACTGGTCGCCGTCGCGGACGGCCTTCGTACGCAGGGAGGCCGCGTCGGAACCGGAGGACGCCTCGGAGAGGCAGTACGCGCCGAGCAGGCCACCGCCGAGCATGGCGGGCAGATGCTCGACCTGCTGCTGCTTGCTGCCGTAGGTGGCGAGCGCGTAGGAGGCGAGCGTGTGCACGCTGACGCCGAGGCCCACGGTGAGCCGGGCCGCGGCCAGCTCCTCCAGGACCTGGAGGTAGACCTCGTAGGGCTGGTCGCCGCCGCCGTACTCGGAGTCGTACGGCAGGCCGAGCAGGCCCGCTTCGGACAGCAGGGTGAAGACCTCGCGCGGGAAGCGTCCCGCGTCCTCCTCCTCGGCGGCCTTCGGCGCGATCTCGCGCTGGGCGATGTCCCGGACGAGCGCGAGCAGATCCCGCGCCTCCTCCGTCGGCAGCTGACGCTCCACCGGCTGCGGGTCGCGGTCGGACATGGCGTCGGTCTCCTCCCTGGTCGGGCACCGGCGGTCTGGCCCTGTGGGTGGGGGCGGCTCCGCCTGGTCGTTCCATGATCGCCGAAGGGGCCCTCTCCCGGGTCTCGGAAGCGGCTGACCAGCGGCTGTGCGCTGTGAGTATGCCCGATCAGCGACCTCCCGTCACCAGTTAACGACCGCTTACTCCAAGAATCCAGTCGGAACCTGTCGTGGCCCTGGAAGCCGGCTCGAACCGTCGAGGCAGTGGTCCGGTCCTGCGGTCGGCACGGCCACCGCTCCTGCTGTCAGATGTCGCGGCGGGCCGGCTGCGGCGCCGGGTAGGCCGGGTCCAGTTCCTCGACGGCGCGCAAGGCTCCGCCGAGCGTCTTCACCAGCAGCTCGCGCATGGTGTCGCGGGACAGCTCGGGGCGGTCGATCCAGTCCAGGGTCGCGCCCTCGACACCGCACACCCAGGAAAGCAGGCCCATCCGGGCGAGCGGGGGGAGGTCGCCGCGGCCGTAGGCCCCTTCCGCGATGGTGGCGATGATCGCCTCGCGGACGCCGTCCCGGATGGCGTGCACCTCGGCGTCGAAGCCGACGCCGCCGCTGACGATGGTGCGGTAGGCGGCCTGGTGGTGCTCGGCGTAGCGCAGATAGCCGTCGACGGTGCGGTGGACGCGCTCCACCGCGGGCATCTCCGGGGCGCTGCCGGCGAAGGTGACCAGGTCGGCGACGGAGTCCTTGACGATCGCCAGGTAATAGCCGCGCTTGGACTGGAAGTAGTAGTAGATCAGCCCCTTGGCGACATGTGCCTGGCGGGCGATGTCGTCCATGGACAGCGCGTCGTAGGACGTGTCGGCGAACAACTTCCGCCCGATGGCGATGAGTTCGGCGCGACGGGCCATCGAGCGCTCGGTACCGCGCATCCGGGGACGGACGGCGGCACGCTGATGCGGCATATTCAATTTCGACCCTGTTCCAGGCGGTCGGCGGGACCTCCGCAGTATGTCAGAACATGCCGCACACGTGAGCGGGTCGCGTCAGAGCAGGCCGAGCTGGGTCACGAGCATCGCGAGGACCGCCACGAGGACCCAGCCCATGACGTGCTCGAGGATCTTCGGGCCGTCCTCCTGGGGGCCGCCGGTGCGGGCGCGGGGGGCGGTGGCGGGGTGTGCGGTCATGCTGGTTCTCGCTCAGGTCGGTGGTACGGGCGCGGTCCCCCCGGCCCGCCCGTCCACCTTGCCACCCGCGGCGGCGGGTGCGGCGATGAGCTTGCTCACAGGGTCGGCGCGCAGCGGCGGGGCGTAGACCAGCGCCGCGGTCAGCGGGGATCGGTGGGGTGCCGGTCAGGGTGAGGGCGAGACCGGATCGGAGGACGATGCCCGTGCCGGCGCCGCTGAGGACCGCTCCGGTGCGGAACAGGGCGCGCTTCATGCGCTGGATGCTCCTGTGCCCCGAGGCCCGCAGCGTGTCCCTGCCGGACTGGCTGCGGGCCGCGTGCGCCGCCCGCCCCCGGTCGCGGCAGACGGTCAGTGGATCCCGACGCTCCGCAGAGCACGGCGCTGGCCCGGTGCAGGGTGGGCCGGAAAGTAGAGGTAGCAGACTCCCCCGCTACCGGAGACGACCTTGCCGGAGGCGTTGTACCGCTTGGTCCTGAGCCAGATGTTCTCGAACTCCCGGCGCAGATAGACCCGTCGTACCGCGTCGTCGCTCGGCGAGGCCGGGTCGTTGGCGATCACGTCGCCGTCCGCGGTGAAGCCGATCACCGTCATCAGATGGCCGGAGGTGCCGTAGCCGGCGCCGGTCAGCTCGGTCTTCAGGAAGGACTGGGACGTCATGGCCGGGATGCCTGCCGCGATCAGCGTTTCCAGGTCGGTGAGCGAGGCGAGGCGGGTGACCACACCCTGGATGCCCTCGAAGGTGGCCGCGTAGGCGGCGTTGAACGGCCAGTTGCCGCAGCCCTGGTACTGGTAGTCGTAGGTGAAGCGGGCGGCGTGGTCCACCTGGGGGTCGGCGTAGGAGGGGTCGACCCAGGAGAGCTGCCCGGGGGTCAGCCGGCCGCCCCAGTACTCGATGATCATCTGTGAGGAGGTGGGGCTGCACCAGGCCTCGCCGCCGTTGTCGTACTGCGGGTACTGGCCCTTGTGGATCTCCTGGGAGTAGCGCGGTACGACCAGTTCCCGGGCGAGGCCGGGAGTGGAGGCGGGGACGGTGAAGCGGTCGGGGATGTCGGACCCCATGGCGCCCAGCCGCCACACGGTCGGCGTCAGGTGCGTCCCCGGCCTGCGGTAGAGGGTGAGACGCAGCCGGTACGACGTCAGGCGCAGGCCGGTGCTCGCGTCGTCGATGGCGAAGGTGTCGGTGGAGATGGTGCTCTTGCCGTCGGCCTGGCCGTCCACCGAGGTCCGCTTGATGTCCTGGTCACCGGCTGCCCAGCGGCCCATCACGTACCACGGGGTCTCGGTGCCGTCGGAGTACGTGCCCTGGAGCTCCACCTGGAGCCAGGTGCCCTCGGGGGTGTGGGCGTTCCAGGAGGAGACGACCTCGGTGGCGGGGACGGTGAGCCGGTGGACCGGGGAGGTCCAGGTGGCGTACTCCCAGGTGGCGGTCGTACCGGTGTGCGGATCGGTGTAGTCGGTGCGGCTGGCGGGGGCGCCGATCACGACGCCGGGGCGGGCGCCGGCGACGGCCCGGACGCCCTGGGCGGCGCCGAGGCGCCACTCCCGGTACGTGGTCCAGGCGTGGTAGTCGACCGTGCGGGCCTGCGCCTCGCCGGTGTCGTCGGCCTCGGCGGCGGGTCGCTGCGCGGCGGCGGCAACGGGGGCCGTTCCGCCGGCCGCCGCCACGGCGACGGCTGCGGTGAGGACGGTTCTGCGGGACGGCTGCTGGGCTCTGCTCATGGGCGCGATTACCCCCAGGTGTCCGGTGATCCGGTGCGGTTCGTGCGCCAACTATGGAGCAGGCGGCATGGCGCTGCCAGCACTTCTGCGCATGCCACGCCATCAATATTGGTCTGGGCCACTGGAGGGCCCGAAGGGGCGCGGGGCGGTACCCCTGTGCGGCTCCGCCGCGTGGGCGCACCACACCCCGCGCCACCCGTGGTGCCCGGCGTCAGACGAGATCCATCGCCGCGACCTCGTCGGGCCGGCCATAGCTGATCGGCCCCTGGAAGCGGCGGCGGGCGGTGGCCCACCACCACACCGTCGCCACGACCAGGACGGCACCGAGCGCGATCGGCGCGTAGTTGAAGGAGTCGACCGTGATCGGCGAGGCCTGCGGCAGCATGAACAGGACGCTGCTGAGCACGATCCAGATCACCGCGAGCCAGCCGACCGGCCGCCCCCAGCGGCCCAGGTGCCAGGGCCCGGGCTGGAACTCGCCACCGAGCCGCAGCCGCAGGAAGATCGGCACGGCGTAGGCGAGGAAGAGACCGACCACGTTGACGCTGACGATCGCGGTGAAGGCGGTGTGCGACCACCAGCCGGGCACCACCAGGGCCACCGAGCAGACCACCGCGAGCCACACCGCCTTCACGGGCGTCCGGGTGCGCGACGAGACCGAGTGCCACCAGCGGGAGCCGGGCATGGCGCCGTCACGGGAGAAGGCGAAGATCTGCCGCGTGTTGCTGGTGAGGTTGGCGAGGCCGCAGAAGAGCATCGCGCCGATGACGATGAGGAGCATGACCTTGGCGGCGCCGAGGCCGAGGCCGTCGATCAGAATCTGGACGGGCGGCGCCGCCGAACCGGCCTCCTTGGCGTAGTCGCCAATGCTGTAGACCAATGCCAGCATCAGGATCAGACCGGTGATCGCCGAATAGCCGATGGCGCGGGTGATCCCCTTGGGCGCGTTGACCGTCGCGTGGACCGTTTCCTCGGACATGTGGAAGCTGCCGTCGAACCCGGTGAACGTCCAGCTTGTGACCAGCAGACCGAGCAGGCCGCCGTAAAGGCCGCTCGAGAAGCCGGTGTTGTTCTCGAAATGCGTCACGAAGGACGCCGGCTGATGATGACCGGGGATCACTATGAGTGCGCCGACGATCACGACGAGTCCGATCAGCAGCCACCACACGGAAATGCGGTTCAGTACGGCGACGAGCTGCACGGTATAGGTGTTGGCGAGGCCCTGCACGACGATGATCAGGGCCGTGATCAGCACCGTCTGGTGCATGGTCGGCCGGTAGGACGGCCACTGCAGCTGGATGAAGGCCTGGATGAAGGTGGCCGCCGCATAGCCGGTGGCGGCGGTGCCACCGATCTGGCCCACGAAGTTCAGCCAGCCCGTGTACCAGGACCAGGCACCCTTGTGCCGCTTTGCAAGTTTACCGGCGGAGAAATACAGGGCACCGCTCGTCGGATACGCCGAGGCGACTTCCGCCATGGCCGCACCGATGAGCAGTACCATGACGCAGACCCCGATCCAGCCGAAGACGAGAATACGGGGGCCGCCCGCGTTCATACCGAATCCGAAGGACGAGAAAATACCCGAGAGGATATTGATGATGGTGAACGAGATCGCGAAATTGTCGAACGCCTGGAAGCGCCGAGTGAGTTTCCGCGGATAACCCATCGCATGCAGGGTCGCGTCATCGTCGAACGCGACCGGGTCCTCGCCCGCGCGGGCCTTCGCCCCGCGCGTCGATGTCCGTTCCGACACGGTTCGGCCTTTCTCTGAGGGAATCTCCGGGTGAATCCGGGTGCAGGTGCGGAGCAGGTGCAGATCAGTCGGGCCGGGGGACGGGCAGTCCGCAGACGCGCCGGGCCCGGGAGAGCTGCTCGGCGGGGTCGCCGAAGGCACTCCAGGGCATGCGCGAGGCGTACGGGCCCATGGCCGTGAACACCGCCCGGGCCTCGAACTCACGCTCGGCCATGACCAGGGCGTGCGCGAGGTAGGCGAGGTCGAGCACCGGAGTGAAGCGGTAACGGCTCACCGCGGGCAGCCAGTTCTGGTAGATCGCCAGCGCGGTGGAGCGCCACTGCGGCTGTTCCCAGACGCGGTCGGCGAGCAGCCGGGTGGGGTTGTAGCTCTCCACCAGGGCCACCAGCGGCAGCAGCCGGAGGGCGGAGTCGGCGGGCGCCCGCTGGCTGAGGAAGGCGGCCACGTCCCAGGCGGCGTTGACCGATCCGCCGTACCGCGTGAAGAAGCACGACAGGAAGCGGTGGTGGCCCTCGCGGTGCCAGGGATCCAGCGACAGGACGTGCGAGAACAGCCGCCAGGGCCCGGGCGGAGCGGTGAGCAGGCCGTGCGGGGCCGGGTCGCGCAGCCGGTGCAGCCGGGCCATGGCGAGCTTGGCGACCCAGGGCGTGGGGTCCTCGGGGGCCATGGCGGAGGCCCGGTCACAGGCGGTCAGCGCGATCCGCTCCAGGGCCTCGGCGCGCTCGTCGCGGGCGTCGGCGGCCCGCAGCGCGCGCTGCACCGCGACCCGGGCCCACATCAGCGCGGACTCGGGCGTCGGCTCCTCGGCGAGCCAGCGCTCGACCAGATCGGTGCCGGCCGCCTCCGAGGCGAGGACCAGCGAGCGATGGGCGCGCAGGGCGAAGTCGGTACGCGTCTCGGCGAGGGCCTCGTACGCGTATCGATAACGTCCGGCGCGCACATCGACGCATACGCTCGCCAGGACACGGTCGTCGGCCGCCGGATGCCACACATAGTGCCCCTCGAATAACTCCGCGGCCATGTCCCCCTGCCAGTACCCGTACGGCGCACAGCGGTTGCGCTGGAGGGCACCCTACTCAGCGGCGGGCACACCCGGAACGCCTAATTCGACATATCGGTCAGGGGATTTCGCGAATGTTTATCCAGGCCATTGACTGGCCGCCAGCCGGTGATTCAAAACGCGACGACAACTACACTGTTCCGGAAACCGCCCACACCCACCCACCCCGGGAACCACCATTCGTGACCTCGCCGCCCGGCTGCGCGGGCTTCCCCCCTCCCTCGGGCCGGTCCGGCTGATCGGCGTCGACGGGCACGCCGGCTCGGGAAAGTCCACCTTCGCCGGGCACTTGGCCACCGCGCTCGGCGGGGCTCCGGTGCTGCACCTCGACGACGTCGCCAGCCACGAGCAGCTCTTCGAGTGGACCGACCGGCTCACGGACCAGGTGATCCGGCCGTTCGCCCGGGGCGAGAGCGCCTTCTACGCGCCCTACGACTGGCGCGCCCGCGGCTTCGGAGCGCCGCGCCCGCTGCCGGCCGCACCCGTGGTCCTCCTCGAGGGCGTCGGCGCCGGCCGCCGGGCCCTGCGGCCGTATCTGGCCCTGCTGCTGTGGATGGAACTGGCCCGGGAGGAGTCCTGGACGCGTGGCCGGCTGCGGGACGGGACCGAGCAGCGGGAGTTCTGGAAGGGCTGGGTCGAGGCGGAGCAAGCGCACTTCACCGCGGACCCTTCGCGCCCCCATGCCGATCTTCTGGTGCTGCAGACGCCAAAGGGGTACGAGGTGCTGCCGGGCCCCGGGTCAACTCGTGGACCGGACCAAAGCGTGACCCAGAGTGACGAATCTTCCGCGTTGTGGTGAAGTCGTGAAGACCCTTGCGGGGGAACTTCTCCCGGTGCCTCAACTCCGCTTGACCGGGGGGCCGTACAGGTCTTACGTTCTCAATGAGCGGTCATTCGGGACCGCCCCCGCACGCGAAGCCCCCGGTTGTTCCCCCGTGACCGGGGGCTTCGTTCTGTCTGCCCACCTTTTTCCGGGCGCCCCGCGCACCGATCCGCTCACCCTCGGTCACCGATCCGTGCGCGCCCCGTCTGCTCCCACCTCGCCAAACGGCCCGTGCGGCACCCTTCGGCACGCGGTCGTCGCGCGGGTACGATGCCCTCGGTGCGACCTTCGAGGCTGCCTCGCGCACCTGTAACTCCGGTCCGCGGAAAGGCGGTTCGACCGCGGCGACGTCGGGCGACTGCCCGGTGGTGAACCACGGGGGCACGGTCTGTGGGGGGACGGGATGGACTTCGGCACGCAGGGCCCAGAGGCCCCGGCCGACCTGGCCTGGCTGCGGGGTGTGGACGCCTACACGATGGGCGCCTACCCGCAGGCGGAGGAGGAGTTCCGCACCGCGGTGCGGATGGACCCGGGCATGGCCGACGGCTGGCTCGGGCTGCACGCCCTCCGGGTCGACACGACGACCTCGCTGCTCAGGATGTTCCGGCACCGCGAGCGCTTCGGCGAACAGCGCGCCCGGCACCGCCGCACGCTCAACTCCTGGTACTGGCTGGGCTGGTGGGTGCAGCCGGTGCTGGAGAGCCCGCGCGATCTGCTGCTCGCGCACGCCTCGCACTGGCTGGACGGCCGGCACGTGCCCGAGCTGGACCGGGCGCTCGCCGGGCTGCCCCCGGTCGACACCGACCCGCAGGTCCGCTTCCTGCACGCCTGCCGCGCCTATCTGGTCAAGGACTGGGAGCAGCTGGTACGGCACACCGACCCACTGCTGGACGATCCCATGCTCGGCATCGAGGCGGGCCTGTTCGGCGGCATGGCCAGGGTCCGGCTGGAGATGTACGGCCAGGCCGAGCCCCTGCTGTCGGCGGCACTGATGCGCTGCCGCAGCGAGCAGCCGCAGCGCAAGGAGCTGCGCTACTGGCTGGCGCGGGCGCACGAGGGCACGGGACGCTCGGCGGCGGCGCTCCCCCTGTACCGGGCCGTGCACCGCGTCGACCCGGCCTTCATGGACACCTCGGCACGGCTGGCGGCGATCGCCGAGGGCGACGGGTACGACGAGACCGCCGACCTGGCGGCGATCACGCTGACCGGTGCCGGGCAGGACAGCGTGGACGGGCCCGACGGCTTCGATCCGCTCTTCGGCACCGAGGGGCGTGATCTGCGGCTGCCGGAGCCGGATCTGCCGACGGGGCCCCTGCCGTCGGTGACCGATCCGGCGGTGCGGATCAGGACCGGTGTCTCCTCGTCCCCCATTCCGGCCGGTCCGACCGATCCCGCCCTGCTCGAGGAGGCGCTCGCCGAGCTGGAGCGCATGGTGGGGCTGGAGCCTGTGAAACGCCAGGTCAAGGCGCTGTCCGCGCAGTTGAACATGGCCCGGCTGCGGGCCGGGCAGGGGCTGCCGGTGCAGCCGCCGAAACGGCACTTCGTCTTCTCCGGGCCGTCGGGCACCGGCAAGACCACGGTGGCCCGGATTCTGGGGCGGGTGTTCTACGCGCTCGGGCTGCTCGGCGGTGACCATCTGGTCGAGGCGCAGCGGGCGGACCTCGTCGGCGAGTACCTCGGGCAGACGGCCGTGAAGGCCAACGAGCTGATCGACTCCGCGATCGGCGGGGTGCTGTTCGTGGACGAGGCGTACTCGCTGTCCAACTCCGGGTACGGCAAGGGGGACGCGTACGGCGACGAGGCCCTGCAGGTGCTGCTGAAGCGGGCCGAGGACAACCGGGACCACCTGGTGGTGATCCTCGCCGGCTATCCGGAGGGCATGGACCGGCTGCTGGCCGCGAACCCCGGACTGTCCTCCCGGTTCACGACCCGCGTCGACTTCCCCTCCTACCGGCCGCACGAACTCACCGAGATCGGCAAGGTGCTGGCCGCGGAGAACGGGGACGCATGGGACGAGGAGGCCCAGGAGGAACTGCGCTCGATCGCCGGGCACGTGGTCGAGCAGGGGTGGATCGACGAACTGGGCAACGGCCGGTTTCTGCGCACGCTCTACGAGAAGAGCTGCGCGTACCGGGATCTCCGGCTGTCGACGTATGCGGGCGCGCTGTCGCGGGAGGACCTGGCGACGCTGCGGTTGCCGGATCTGATGCAGGCGTACGGGGAGGTGCTGTCGGGGCGGGGGCCGCACGATCCGTCGGGCATGTAGCAGCGCCCCGAAGGGGGCGCGGGGCCGTGTTCGCCATGCGGCCCCCCGCGCGGGCGCGACCGGCCACAACGCACCGCCGGCCGCGCCGCTCCCCGCACCACCCGGGCTAGGAGGCGAGCACCTGCTCCGGCTCCCCGCTGTTCCGCGGCTCCGGCATCTCGCGATGTGCCGGATCCCGTACCTCGCCCACCAGCAGCTCCAGGACGTCCTCCAGGGCCACCAGACCCAGCACCTTGCCGGAGGCGTCCGCGACCTGGGCCAGGTGCGTGGCCGCGCGCCGCATGACCGTGAGGGCGTCGTCGAGCGGCAGCTCGGCCCGCAGGGTGGCCATGGGGCGCCAGACCTGTTGCGGGACGGCACGGTGGGATTGCTCCAGGTCGAGGACGTCCTTGACGTGGACGTACCCCATGAAGGGGCCCTTGTCCGACGCGGCGACCGGGAAGCGTGAGTACCCGGTGCGGGCCGTCAGCTCGACGATCTGGCCCGGGGTGACCGACGGGGCCACCGTGACCAGGGACTCCCGGCGCAGCAGGACGTCCGTCACCGGGCGGGAGCCCAGTTCCAGGGCGTCCTCCAGGCGTTCCCGCTCCTCGGGGTCGAGCAGGCCGGCCTGGCCGGAGTCCTCCAGCAGGCGGTTGAGCTGCTCGCTGGTGACGACGGCCTCGACCTCGTCCTTGGGCTCGACGCGGAAGAGCCGCAGGATGGCCTGGGCGCAGGCGCCGAGGGCCACGGTGATCGGCCTGCACAGGCGGGCGAACCAGACCAGGCCGGGGCTCAGCCACAGCGCCGCCTTCTCGGGGGCCGCCATCGCGAGGTTCTTCGGCACCATCTCGCCGATGACCAGGTGGAAGAAGACCACGGCCGCCAGCGCGATGACATAGCCCAGCGGGTGGACCATGCCGTCGGGGAGGTGGACCGCCGCGAACACCGGCTCCAGCAGATGCGCCACCGTCGGCTCGGCGACCGCGCCCAGCGTCAGCGAGCAGACCGTGATGCCGAACTGGGCCGCGGCCATCATCTGGGGCAGGCGCTGAAGGCCGTAGAGGACCTGGCGGGCCCGCGCCGTACCCAGCGGTTCGATCTGGCTGCGGCGCACGGACACGAGGGCGAACTCGGCGCCGACGAAGAAGCCGTTGGCGAGCACGAGCAGCGCGGCGAAGACCAGTTGGAGGACGCTCATCGGGCGGCCTCCATCACGTTCGCCGCCGGGGCCGTCCTGACCAGGCGGACCCGTTCGGCGCGGTAGTGGCCGACCTGGCGGACCGAGAGCCGCCAGCCGGGGAGTTCCGCCTTGTCACCGGGGGCCGGGATACGGCCGAGCAGGTCGGCGACGAGTCCGGCGACCGTCTCGTACGGCCCTTCGGGCACGTCCAGGCCTATGCGCTGGAGGATGTCGACGCGGCAGCTGCCGTCGGCGTCCCAGGCGGGCCGGCCGTCCTCCGGCGGGGCGGGGGCCAGCTCGGGCATGTCCGTGGCGTCGTGCTCGTCGCGGACCTCGCCGACGAGCTCCTCGACGATGTCCTCCAGGGTGACCACGCCCGCCGTGCCGCCGTACTCGTCCACGACGACCGCGATGGGCTGCTCGGAGCGGAGCCGGGCGAGCAGGGGCTGGACCGGCAGGGTCTCCGGGACCAGCAGCGCCTTGCGGGCGATGCGGGTCACCGGGGTGCGCAGGCGGTCGTGCACGGGGACGGCGAGGGCGTCCTTCAGATGGGCCATGCCCACGATCTCGTCGATCTTCTCCCGGTAGACGGGGAAGCGGGACAGGCCGGTGGCCCGGGTGAGGTTGACGACGTCCTCGGCGGTGGCCGAGTCCTGGAGGGCGCTGACCTTCACGCGCGGGGTCATGACGTGCTGCGCGGTCAGCTCGCCCAGGGACAGGGTGCGGACGAACAGGTCGGCCGTGTCCTGTTCCAGGGCGCCGGCCAGCGCGGAGTGCCGGGCGAGCGAGACGAGTTCGCCCGGGGTGCGGGCGGAGGCCAGTTCCTCGGCGGGTTCGACGCCGAGGGCCCGCACCAGCCGGTTGGCGACGGTGTTGAGCGCGGCGATCACCGGGCGGAACAGGGAGGAGAAGCGGTGCTGGGGGCCGGCCACGAACCGGGCGACCGGCAGCGGCTTGGACACCGCCCAGTTCTTGGGCACGAGCTCGCCGATCACCATCTGGATCGCGGAGGCCAGCAGCATGCCGACGATCACGGCGACACCGGAGACCGCGCCGTCCGGGATGCCGGTGGCGGCGAACGGGCCGTGCAGCAGCCCGGCCAGGGCCGGTTCGGCGAGCATGCCGACGACCAGGGAGGTGATGGTGATGCCGAGCTGGGTGCCGGAGAGCTGGAAGGACAGCTCCTTGAGCGACTCGGCCACTCTGCCGGCCCGGCGGTCGCCCTCGGCGGCCGCCTTCTCGGCGTCCGTGGCCTCGACGGTCACCAGGCCGAACTCGGCCGCCACGAAGAATCCGTTGGCGAGGATCAGCAGGAAAGCCGCTCCCAGGAGCAGCAGGGAGATGGTCACGCTGCCACCGCCTCCCCGGTATGTCGGGTCGGGGCGGCGCAGGTACTACAGGACGATCCGTCCATCGCTGGAGGGAGTCACTCCTCGGGTAGCAGGAACCCCTGTGCACCGGGTGGTGCCCCAGGGGCGGAGGCGCAGCGAAACGGCCTCCGTCACCAGATTAATCAAGACACGGGCCAGTGGGGCAGAGTCGGCGACCCCGAGTCAGCCCCGGTCTGTCCCCGAGCCGCCCCTGATCCGGCCCGGGCCGACCCCGATCCGCCCCGATCAGCCCTGGTCCTCGACCGGGTGGGCCGCGGAACGGGCCTCGGCGAGGGCCCGCAGGGCCTGCGCGTCGGCGATGGCGCGCTGCTTGGCGAGTCCCGGCTGGATGCCGAGCGCGGGCAGGCTGGTGCCGTCGCTGAGGTTGAGGAACACCCAGGGATCCCCCGGACGGAGGTTGACCTGGACGATCTCCGCCCACTCCAGGTGCCGCTCGCCGACGATGTTGACCACGGTGACACCGGACTCGTCGGCGACGACCTTCACCCGGGCCAGCTGGGCCAGCGCCCAGAAGATCAGCGCCCCGGTGACGACGAAGCTCGCCCGCTCCCCCGGGCCGAGCTGCTCCAGCAGCATCGCGACCCCGGAGATGGTCAGGAAGATCGCGACACCGGCGGTGAGCAGGATCACCCGGGTGTGGCCGGGCCGGAAGGTGACGGGAAGGGCGGGGAGGGCGGGAACGGAAGGGGCCTCGGACATCTCGGTGCGCACCCCTTACAGGCGGCAGGCGTGGATGGCCGTGGTGAGGATGGCGCGGGCGCCGATGGCGTAGAGGTCGTCCATGATCCGCTGCGCCTCCTTGGCGGGGACCATGGCACGGACCGCGACCCAGCCCTCGTTGTGCAGCGGGGAGACGGTCGGGGACTCCAGGCCGGGGGTGAGCGCGACGGCCTTCTCCAGCTGCTCGACGCGGCAGTCGTAGTCCATCATCACGTACGTCCGGGCGACCAGGACGCCCTGGAGGCGGCGCAGGAACTGCTGGACCTTCGGCTCGGCGTCCTCCTCGCCGTCGGCGTCGGTGCGGCGGATGACGATCGCCTCGGACTTCATGATCGGCTCGCCGAAGACCTCCAGCCCGGCGTTGCGCAGGCTGGTGCCGGTCTCCACGACGTCGGCGATGACCTCGGCGACGCCGAGCTCGATCGCGGTCTCCACGGCGCCGTCGAGGTGGACGACGGAGGCGTCGACGCCGCTGTCCTCGAGGTGCCTGGCCACGATGCCCTCGTAGGAGGTGGCGACCGTCTTGCCCTTGAGGTCCTCGACGCCGCCGGCGGTGCCCGGCCTGCCGGCGAAACGGAAGGTGGAGCGGGCGAAGCCGAGCGGCAGGATCTCCTCGGCGTCGGCGCCGGAGTCGATCAGCAGGTCGCGGCCGGTGATACCCAGGTCGAGGCGGCCGGAGGCGACGTAGATCGCGATGTCGCGCGGGCGGAGGTAGAAGAACTCCACCTCGTTCCCCGGGTCGACGATCCGCAGCTCCTTGGACTCGCGGCGCTGCTGGTAGCCGGCCTCATGCAGCATCTCCGCCGCAGGGCCGGACAGTGAACCCTTGTTGGGGACGGCGATGCGCAGCATGAGGTCGGATTCCTTTGCGTGAAGGGGTTTCTACGGCTTTTCGGCTTGTGCGCGGGCGGACTACAGGTGGGCGTAGACGTCGTCCAGGGAGATCCCGCGGGCGACCATCATCACCTGGACGTGGTACAGCAGCTGGGAGATCTCCTCGGCGGCCGCCTCCTTGCCCTCGTACTCGGCGGCCATCCAGACCTCGGCGGCCTCTTCGACGACCTTCTTGCCGATGGCATGGACACCCTTGCCGACCAGTTCTGCGGTGCGGGAGGTGGCGGGGTCGCCGTGGGCGGCCTTCTGCTGGAGCTCGGTGAAGAGCTCCTCGAACGTCTTCTTGGACATGGTGTCCTTACCCTACGCGCTCCGGCCGGTGCCTCAGTGCCAGGGTTCGGATACTGAGCGGAGCGTCGCCGCGGTCGCGACCGCGGCGGTCACCGCCTCGTGGCCCTTGTCCTCGCCCGAGCCCTCCAGGCCGGCCCGGTCCAGGGCCTGCTCCTCGGTGTCGCAGGTGAGCACGCCGAAGCCGACGGGCACGCCGGTCTCGATGCTGACCTGCGTGAGGCCCTGGGTGACGCCCTGGCACACGTAGTCGAAGTGGGGGGTGCCGCCGCGGATCACGACGCCGAGGGCGACCACGGCGTCGTAGCCGCGCCCGGCCAGCACCTTGGCGGCGACCGGGAGTTCGAAGCTGCCGGGGACCCGGATCAGGGTCGGCTCGTCGATCCCCAGTTCGTGCAGGGCGCGCAGGGCGCCGTTCACCAGACCGTCCATCACCTTCTCGTGCCACTGCGCCGCGATGACGGCGACCCTGAGGTCGCTCGCGTTGCGTACGGACAGTTCCGGTGCACCCTTGCCGCTCACGTGTCTCCTAAGTGCTTTCTTGCTTACTGGTTGCCACAGGTGGCCGCGGCCACGGAGGCCGGCACGGCGGGCGTGTCCAGCCAGGGCAGGTCGTGTCCCATACGGTCGCGCTTGGTGCGCAGGTAGTGCAGGTTGTGCTCGCCCGCCTGGACGGGCATCGGCTCGCGGTCGGTGACCTTCAGGCCGTGGCGCTCCAGCGCGTCCGTCTTGTCCGGGTTGTTGGTCATCAGCCGGACGCTGCGCACGCCGAGGTCGGCGAGGATCCGGGCACCGGCGCCGTAGTCGCGGGCGTCGGCGGGAAGGCCGAGTTCGAGGTTGGCGTCCAGGGTGTCGCGGCCGCGTTCCTGCAGCTCGTACGCCCGGAGCTTGGACAGCAGGCCGATGCCGCGCCCCTCGTGGCCGCGCAGGTAGACCACGACCCCCCGGCCCTCCTGCTGGATGCGCTGCAGGGCGGTGTCCAGCTGGGGGCCGCAGTCGCAGCGCAGGGAGCCGAAGACGTCACCGGTGAGGCATTCGGAGTGGACGCGGACCAGGACGTCCTCGCCGTCGCCGAGCTCGCCGTGGACGAGGGCGACGTGTTCGACGCCGTCGGTGGAGCGGTAGCCGTAGGCGGTGAAGGTGCCGTGCCTGGTGGGCAGGCGGGTCTCGGCCTCGCGGCGGACGGTGGGCTCGCTGCTGCGGCGGTAGGCGATCAGGTCCTCGATGGAGATGATCGTCAGGCCGTGCTTGCGGGCGAACGGGATCAGCTCGGGCAGGCGGAGCATCCGGCCGTCCTCGCCGGCGATCTCCACGATGGCGCCGGCCGGGCGCAGGCCAGCGAGCCGGGCGAGGTCGACGGCGGCCTCGGTGTGGCCGTTGCGGACGAGGACGCCGCCGGACTTGGCGCGCAGCGGGAAGATGTGGCCGGGGCGGACGAAGTCCGTCGGCTCCGCCGTGCCGCTCGCGAGGAGCTGCAGCGTGGTCGCGCGGTCCGCGGCCGAGATGCCGGTGCTCACACCGTGAGCGGCCGAGGCGTCCACGGAGATGGTGAACGCGGTCTTCATCGACTCGGTGTTGTCCTCGACCATCTGCGGCAGCCGCAGCCGGTCCAGTTCCTCGCCCTCCATGGGGGCGCAGATCAGTCCCCGGCACTCGCTCATCATGAAGGCGACGATCTCGGGGGTGGCCTTCTCGGCGGCGACGACGAGGTCACCCTCGTTCTCCCGGTCCTCGTCGTCCACGACCACGACCGGGCGGCCGGCCGCTATGTCGGCGATGGCCTGCTCGACGGGGTCGAGACCGAAGCTCTCGAAGGCGTCCGTGTCGTACAGCAGCGGTGCCGAGGTCATGCCGGGGCTCCTTCCAGGACGGGCTGCGGGCTCCTGCGGGAGCGCAGCCACCAGTCGCGCATGCCCCACAGGACGAGTGCGCCGTAGATGACGTAGACGAAACCGGAGAAGGCGTAGCCGTTGGCGAAGTTGAGCGGTACGCCGACGAGGTCGACCAGCAGCCACGCGATCCAGAACTCGACCATGCCCTTGGCCTGGGCGTACATGGCGACGACGGTGCCGACGAAGATGTACGCGTCGGGCCAGGGGTCCCAGGACAGCGACGGGTAGGCCGTGAAGAGCAGGGCCACCGCGACCGTGCCGACGGCGGCCGCGCCGAGCATCGCCGCGCGCTCACGCCAACTGGCGAACCGGGGGGCGATGTGGCCGTCCTCGGCCCGGCCCTGGTTGCGTCGCCACTGCCACCAGCCGTACAGGGCGACCGCCATGACGACGACCTGCTTGCCGGCGCTGCCGGCCAGGTGGCCGTAGAAGGCGGTGAACAGGACGAGACCGGAGAGGAACTGCACGGGCCAGGTCATCAGCGAGCGGCGCCAGCCGAGGGCGAGGGTGATCAGGCCGAGGATGTTGCCGGTCATGTCCGACCAGATGATGCGCTGGCCGAGGAGGGTGAAGGCCTCGGAGTTCAGCCAGTTCACTTGGCGGCTCCCTGGGCACGGTCGCCGAGGAGCCGCTCGACGTACTTGGCGACGACGTCGACCTCGAGGTTGACCGGGTCGCCGGGCTGCTTCACGCCGAGCGTGGTCAGGGCGAGGGTGGTCGGGATGAGGCTGACGGTGAAGTGGTCGGGGCCGGCGTCCACGACCGTGAGGCTGATGCCGTCGACGGTGATGGAGCCCTTCTCCACGACGTAGCGGGAGAGGTCCGCCGGGAGGGAGATCTTCACGATCTCCCAGTTCTCGGAGGGCGTGCGCTCCAGCACCTCTCCGGTGCCGTCGACATGGCCCTGCACGATGTGCCCGCCGAGACGCGCGCCCACGGCCATGGGACGCTCGAGGTTGACGCGGGAGCCCACGGTGAGTGCGCCGAGGCTGGAACGGTTCAGGGTCTCCGCCATCACATCGGCGGTGAACTCGTCGCCCTCGTGCTCCACGACGGTGAGACAGACCCCGTTCACGGCGATGGAGTCGCCGTGCTGCGCGCCCTCGGTCACGACGGGGCCGCGGAGCCGGAAGCGGGAGGCGTCGCCGAGGTTCTCGACGGCGGTGACCTCACCCAGCTCTTCGACGATTCCGGTGAACACTTCCCGGGTCCTCCTGCCTCTTCGGGCACGGACTCCGGGGCCTGTCGATGACGACAGAATGTACGGGTGAGCACGCCGGGACGACGCCGAAAGAGGCTCGTCCGCGCACGGACAAGCCCAGATACGGCGACGCGCACAGCTGAATGTGCCCGCCCGCCGCGCACTGCCTCCCATCCGGACTTTAACCGTCGGTCCAGGAATTTCACCTGGTCAACCGGCCGCTGGAAGCGACCGGGTCGCGGACTGTAACCGCCGGTTCGGACTTTCACCGACCCCGGAGTGCGCTGCTTCTGGTACAGAGCCAGTGTGCCACGCCGGGCGGCCCTCCCGACAGGCGGAGCGTGTGGGCTCCCTCACAGCACGTGTCGCCCGCCTTGCGCGGTGCGGTCGGACGGCGCAACCTCCGGCCGTCCAGGGCGGGTTGCCCTTGGTCCGGACCCATTGACCCCTCTGGTCTAGTCCTTTTATCGTTCGGGCGGGTCCGGTGGCGGTGACGACGGCCCTTGCCCGCCGCCGGGCCGTCAGGACGCGGAGCCGCCGGGACGCCGGGACGCCGACGCCGCGATCGGTCGCCGCCGGGTGTCTGGCAGGGTGAGGCGCATGACGCCATCGCCGCCCTCCGACGAGTTCGAGTCCCACCGGCCCCGGCTGTTCGGCCTGGCCTACCGCCTGCTGGGCTCCGCCCACGAGGCTGAGGACGCGGTGCAGGACGCGTATCTGCGGTTCAGCGGCACCGACCGGGCGGCGGTCGAACATCCCGGGGCATGGCTCGCCAAAGCCGTCACCAACCTCTGCCTGACCCGGCTCACCTCGGCGCGGGCGCGGCGCGAGGAATACCCCGGGACCTGGCTGCCCGAGCCGGTGGTCACCTCCGACGGCGCGCTCGGGCCGCTGGAGTCGGCGGAGCGGCGCGAGCAGGTCTCCATGGCCCTGCTGGTCCTGCTGGAGCGGCTGACGCCGACCGAGCGGGCCGTGTACGTGCTGCGGGAGGCCTTCGGTTACGCCCACCGGGAGATCGCGGACGTCCTGGACCTGAGCGAGGCCAACTGCCGTCAGCTGTACCGGCGGGCGGTGGCCCGGGTCGCCGTACCGGAGGGCCGCTTCGAGCCGGCGCCGGAGCGGCAGGAGGCACTGCTCATGTCCTTCCTCACGGCGGCCCGCGAGGGCGACCTGGCCGGTCTGGAGAAGATGCTCGCGGCGGACGTCACCTACTGGGGCGACGGCGGTGGCCAGGTGTCCGCGGTCAGGCGGCCGGTCGAGGGACGCGAGAAGGTCGTGCGCTTCCTGGTGGGCGGGGCCGAGCGGTTCACGGGCGGCCTGGACTTCGCGGTGGCGGAGGTCAACGGCGCGAGCGCGCTGGTCGCGTGGGCGGGCGACGTGCTCGCCGGGGTGGCGTCCTTCGAGCTGCGGGACGGGCTGATCACCCATGTGCGGACCGTGATGAACCCGGACAAGCTGGCCTACATGCAACGGCAGCTCACAGGGTCGTAGCGGAGCGGGTCCCGGGGCTTGTCACATTCGCCGGGGGCTGCGTGGTCTCAGCTGTCGAAGGTGCTCCGACCCGGGGCACGCGGAGTCCGGAGGGACGGGAACAGCATGACCACGATCCTGGTGACCGGCGGGACCGGCACGCTCGGCCGGTGTGTGACGGAGCGGCTGCGGGCGGAGGGGCACGAGGTGCGGGTGCTCAGCCGGCACACACCGCCGCACGCCGTCGATCTGCGCGTGGGCGGAAGCGGTCTCGACGCCGCGCTCGCCGGGGTGGAGACGGTGGTGCACTGCGCGAGCAGTCCGCGTGGCGGGGACGAGCAGGCGGCCGGGCATCTGATCGCGGCGGCACGGCGGGCCGGGGTGGGCCACCTGGTGTACATCTCCATCGTGGGGGTCGACCGGGTGCCGTTCGGCTACTACCGGTCCAAGCTCGCGGTGGAGCGGCGGATCGAGGAGTCGGGTCTCGGCTGGACCGTGCTGCGGGCCACGCAGTTCCACGACCTGCTGGTGACGCTGTTCCAGGGGTTGGCCAAGGCGCCCGTCATGCCGGTGCCGGCCGGGGTGCCGGACCAGCCGGTGGAGGTGGCCGAAGTGGCCGCTCGCCTCGTCGAGTTGGCCGTCTCGGAACCGGCCGGTCGGGTGCCGGACATGGGCGGTCCGGAGGTACGGTCGCTCGACTCGCTGGCCCGCGCCTATCTCCGGGCGACCGGACGGCGCCGGGCCGTGGCGAACATACCCCTCCTCGGCACGACCTATCGCGCCTTCCGCGCGGGCGGCCATCTGGCACCGGAGCAGGCGGTGGGCAAGGGCAGCTTCGAGGAGTACCTGGCACGACGGTTCGAGAACAGGACGGGCTGAGCACCCCGGCGCCTGCGCGACGACCTGATCGGACGCGCGGGCCCAGCCGCCTCAGCCTCTCGCCTTCGGCCGGCAGATCATGAAGCACTGCGAGTTCAACCACCAGGGCGCATGCCGCACCGGGCTCAGGTGCACGGCATCGATGTGAAACCGCTCGCGCACCACCTCTCGCAGTTCACGAAAGTCGAAACCCTTGTGCGTCGTGCGCGGGTTCTGCGGCCGGCTCACTCGCATTCCGACCATGGCCTTCAGCACGTCTGAAGGCCTGTATTCCGACCTGAGCGATCGGCTGCGAATCATCCAGTTCGACACCTTCGGCACGATCGCCAGGCCGTACATGATCGGTACAGAAATCACGAGCGCGCCATTCCGGTCGAGAATGCGCGATGCGTCTTTCAGTAGCGTATCGACTTCCTCATCGTAAAGATGCTCGCAAACCTCGAACGCCGTCAGGACGTCGACACTGTGCGACGCGACGCTGTCCAGCGATTCCGCATATTTCAGTTCCGGAAACGTCGGCGCCATGTAGGGATCGTGTCCGACGAGCGTGATGTCGGGGCGTACCTCGCCCAGCAGGTGCAGAAAAAGGCCCGGTCCTGCGCCAAAATCGAGAACGGTGCCGCTCTTCGCACACAGCTCGGCGACGAGATCGATTCCCATCCTCATGCGAGTGCGATGGGCGAAACGTGCCAGCGGATTGCCGGACCTGACCGTTTGTTCCTCGTATGAGATTTCGCGCATCGAGAATTCCCTCACCGTACGGCCAATTGGTCCCGAGTTTTGCCGACGGACAGTAACAAGGAGTCCGGACCACACGAAGAACAACGCGCCGCACCCGATGACGGCCATCCTTCTGGGCCAATCGACATCGACCCGGCGAGTCAGGGTGGCCGACGGGGCTTGTCACGGCAGGCCCTAACGCTCCGGTGGGGCGAAGAGTTCGTCCTGGGCCCGCTCACGCGCGGTCAGCAGCGCCCCCCTCAGCACCGCCGCCCCACCGAAGCTGCTCGCCCGTACCTCGGTGACCAACGGTGACATCCGCCGCAAGCGTTCCGCCACGAGTCCTGCGAGCACCGCTCCCCCGGCCTGCCCCACCTCCCCGCCCAGGACCACGCACCCCGGATCGAGGACGGCGGCGACGGAGGCGGCCCCGATGGCGACCCGGTCGGCGAGGGCGTGCAGGAATCGGGCGGCCGAGGTGGGCGCTGCGCCGGTCTGCGGGCCGGCCGTCATCTCCCCCGCCGCAGCGCGCACCAGCCCCGCGATCCCCGGTCCGTCCATCACGGCCGGTACCGGCAGGCCGTGCTCCGCCGCCAGGGCGCCGATCGCCGCGGCGCCCGTCAGGGAGTGGAAGCCGCCGTCGCAGTCCCTGGCCGAGGGCAGTGAGTCGGTGCCCGGTACCGGCAGGAAGCCGATCTCGCCCGTGCCGCCCGAGGCGCCGCGGCGGAGGGTGCCGTCGAGGACCACCGCCGCGCCCACGCCATGGCCCAGCCAGAGCAGCACGAAGGTGTCCCGGTCCCGGGCGGCGCCCTCGCGCTGCTCGGCCAGGGCGGCGAGGTTGGTCTCGTTCTCCACGGTGACGCGGGCCCCGGGCAGCCGTTCCTGCAGCGCGGCGGCCAGGCTGCGGTGCCAGGCGGGCAGGCCGCCGGAGTCGCGCAGGTCGCCGGTGGCCGGGTCGATGAGGCCCGGCGCGCCGATGCCGACGGTGTGCAGCCTCCCCCACGCTCGAACGCCCTCGCGCGGGGGCGCCCCCATCGCCCCGGCCTCCTTCGCGGTCCGCTCCACGGCCGCCACCACCTGCTCCACGGCGGGCCCGGTCCCGGTGTCGCCGTCGATCGGCACGGACGCCTCGGCCAGCACCCGTCCGACGAGGTCGGAGACCAGTACGAAGACACCGCTGGTGCGGACGTCGAGCGCGGCCAGGTGGGCCCGGTCGGCGACGATGCCGTACAGGCGGGCGTTGGGGCCCCGGCGCTGCTCACCGGACTCGCCGACCACTGTGATCAGCCCGGCGGCGGTGAGCCGTTCCACGAGGTCGGCGACCGTCGGCCGGGACAGGCCCGTCAGCTGCTTCAACTGCCCGGCCGTGAGCGGGCCTTCCTGCTGCAGCAGACGCAGGGCCAGGCGGTCGTTGATGGCCCGGGCGGTGCTGGGTGATGCGGGCATGACGGGAATCCTTCCAGATCGCCGCACCGGGGGACGCCGACGGCGGCGCCGACGGCGGCTGTAGAACCGCCTATCTATCAGGCAGGCTCCCTGATAGTTTACGGCCCATGCCGCAGCGGCGACCCTGGGGAGGGACTGGGACATGAGTGACGTGGGTGACGCGCGCGACGAAGTGAGGCGCGCCCGGTACGCCGTGGCGGCCGTGTTCGCCGTGCACGGCGCCGTGACCGGTTCCTTCGCCACCCGGGTGCCGTGGATCCAGGTGCATGCCTCGCTCGGCGCGGGCCTGCTGGGGTTCGCGCTGGCCTTCACGGCGTTCGGTGCCTCGTGCGCGATGCCGCTGGCGGGCCGGATCAGCCATCGCTACGGCAGCCGTACGGCCCTGCGCGGACTGCTCGCGCTGTGGACGCTCTCCCTGGTCCTGCCGTCCCTCGCGCCGAACCTGTACACCCTGTGCCTGGCGATGTTCACCTACGGCGCGAGTGCGGGCATGGCCGACGTGGCCATGAACGCCCTCGGTGTCGAGGTCGAGCGGCTGCTGGACAGGTCGATCATGTCGGGGCTGCACGGCATGTGGAGCGCGGGTGCGCTGGTCGGCTCGGCGGCCGGCACACTGGCGGCGCACCTCGGCTCCGACGCCCGCCTGCACTTCTCACTCGCCTCGGCCGTCCTGACCGTGCTCGGCCTGGTGGCCTGCACCTGGGTACTGGACCTGCAGCCGGCCGAGGACGAGGAGCCGCCACCGCGGTTCGCGCTGCCGCCCCGCTCGGCGCTGCTGATCGGCACGGTCGGCTTCTGCGCGGTGTTCGCGGAGGGCGCGAGCCTGGACTGGTCGGCGGTGTTCCTGAGGGACCGGCTGGACAGCTCGGCGGGAGTGGCCGCGGCCTGCACGACCGGGTTCATGCTGACGATGGCAGTGGCCCGGATCGCCGGGGACGCGGTGGTGAACCGGTTCGGCGCGGTCCGTACCGTCCGGGCCGGCGGCGTCCTGGCCGTGCTGGGTGGTCTGCTGATCGTGTTCGCCGGGTATCCGGCGGTGGCGATGGGCGGGTTCGCGCTGATGGGGCTCGGCATCGCGGTGGTCGTACCGCTGTGCTTCGCGGCGGCCGGGCATGCCGGGCCCAACCCGAGCCAGGCCATAGCCGGCGTGGCGACGATCACCTACACCTCGGGCCTGATCGCGCCGAGCCTGATCGGCGGGGTGGCCCAGGCGACCAGCCTGGTGGTGTCGTTCTGCGTGGTGACGGCGCTGGCGTGCGGACTCGCGGTGTGCGCGGGCGTGCTGCGCAGCGCCGAGCGCGGCGGCCGGACCGAGGTCAGCCGGCCGGCCGCAGCAGTTCCCGGCCCACGGCCCTGAAGGAGTCGGACCAGGGCGCCGGGCGCAGGGTCGTGGCGTCGAGCCGGACCAGCACCCGGGTGCCCTGGGCGTAGGTCCGCGTCCCGTCGGCCGAGCAGAAGCGGAAGCCGTAGGTCAGTCCGGTGGTGCCGAGCCGGTCCAGCCAGAGGTGGACGGCGTAGGTGCCGGGGCTGGTCACCGGCGCCTCGTAGCCGATGCGCAGTTCGCGGACCGCGCTGCAGGCGTCGCCGGCCGCGTGCCAGTCGCCGTCGAAGCGGACGCCGTGCTCGCTCCACAGCTCCGTCCAGGCGCGCTCGACCAGCAGGGGATAGCGGGCGTTGTGCAGGAGCCCGAGCGCGTCGAGGTCGTCGAAGTGCACGGTGACGGGGATCAGCCGGCCGTAGGAGACGACGGGCGCGATCGGGGCTTCGGCGGTCACGGGGGCGGGCTCCTGAACATCGCTGCGGGGACGGTTCCCCAGGACGCTTCCCTGGGGCGGTTCCATACTAAGCGACCGCTCAGGAGCCCTGACCTGGCCCGGCCGGTCAGCCCGCTATGGAGTCCAGCTGCTCGGCGGCGGGCCGCAGCGCCCACAGGTCCCCGCCGGGCGGCGCCTCCAGCTTCGGCACGGCCGCCGCGGCCGCGGCGTCCCCGGCGTCGGCCGCCGCGTGCACGACATCGGTGGCCGCGTACCGGTGGAACTCCAGCTCAGGATGCGACCACGCGGCGGCGCCGGTCGCGGCCGGCAGCAGATAGCCGACCGCCCTGAACAGGCTCTGGCCGTCCGGGCCCTGGTACGACCACAGGTTCACGCCCACGTGCCGGCCGATGGCCGCGAGCCGGGTGTAGGCGACCAGGTCGAAGGTGGAGTAGTGCCAGCTGCGGGTGCGGGCGAGCTCCTGGGGCTGGCTGCCGTCGGCGGCGATCTGCGGGTCGATTCGCTTGGCGCGCGCCTCGAGCACGGTCCGCCGGGCCAGCGCGGTGTCGCCGGTGGCGTAGGCGAGGGCGGCGAGCTGCATGTCGTAGAAGGTGCCGTGGTTGTTGGCGGCCGCGCCCTCCTGTTTGCCGAAGTCGCTGTTCCTCAGCCAGTTCAGGAAGTCGGCGTTCCACCTGCCCATCGCGGTGCGGTCCTCGGCGCTCCAGCCGGGGGCGCCGGCGGCCAGGATCGCCTGCGCGTCGAGGACGCCGGTGTACGACTGGGAGAAGTCGATGATGCCGATGGCCCGGCCGTCGTACGTGCACGGGATGAACTGGGCGTGCTCCAGGTCGGGGTTCATCCGGGTGGCCGGGTCGAGGAACCAGGTGCGCAGGATCTGCCCGGCCTTCGCGGCGTAGGCCGGCCTGCCGGTGTAGTACCAGGCGAGCGCGAGGTCGTACGTCGAGTCGAAGACCTTCTCCGCGTCCTGCCGGTCCGTTCCGCTGTCGACCTCGGGGTTGCGCTGCCCGTCGCGCTGGACGTACGGGCAGCCCCAGGGGTTGTCGGCGGTGGGAGTGGTCGTGGGCCACCAGTAGGGGGCCTGGCTCAGGTACTCGTGGACGTCACCGCCGGGTGCGGGCCTCGGCTTGTCGACGACCGTCCAGGGGCCCTGGTCCAGCCAGGCGTCGGCGCGGGTGGTCAAGTCCCGTAGTGCGCGCTGGAGTCGGGGGTCCCGGCCGAGGCGGGCGCGGGTCTGCTGGAGCCGGCCGCCGTCGAGGACGGCGGTCCTCGGGGCCTTCGGCACGGCGGGCACGGAGGGGGCGTGCGCGGCGTGCGCGGACGGGACGAGCGCGGCCCCGAACGTCACCACCGCGGCCAGCAGCACGGCCGCACGGGATCTTCCACTCATCGAGCACTCCGATCTGCCATCGATCAGCGCGAGTCATATATATGAACTCAATTCATGAGTAGGACCGTGCGAGCGTAGAACCGCTCGTCACCCCTGACAATGGTTCGGACCGTCTTCACGTATGTAAGAAAGCGAAACCCCACCGTGGACCTCGGCGTGCGCTGGAAGCTGCACGGTGACGGACGCACGCCCGCGCCCGGAGCGGTGGTACGCCCCGACGAACGGCTCTCCTGGCCCCGCACGGTGGGCCTGGGCGCCCAGCACGTGGTCGCGATGTTCGGCGCGTCCTTCGTCGCGCCCGTCCTGATGGGCCTGGACCCGAACCTGGCCATCATGATGTCGGGCGCGGCGACCGCGATCTTCCTGCTCGCCACCCGCGGCCGCGTGCCGAGCTATCTGGGCTGCTCCCTGTCGTTCGTGGGCGTGGCCGCCGTCATCCGCGCACAGGGGGGTACGAGTGCCACGGTGACCGGCGCGGTGTTCGTCGTCGGTGTGGCGCTGTTCCTGGTGGGGCTCGCGGTGCAGCGCTTCGGGGCGCGGATCATCCACGCGGCCATGCCGCCGATCGTCACCGGCGCGGTCGTCATGCTGATCGGCCTCAACCTCGCCCCGGTGACCGCCTCCACCTACTGGCCGCAGGACCAGTGGACGGCCCTGCTGGTCATGCTGTTCACGGGGCTGGCCGTGGTCTGCCTGCGCGGCTTCTGGTCCCGTGTCGCGATCTTCCTCGGGCTGGTCTTCGGCTACGGCATCTCCTGGGCCTCCGACCGGATCTTCGGCAAGATCCACTCCATGAGCCCGAGCGGCAAGGTCACCGACCACTGGCGCCTCGACCTCTCCGGCGTCTCCAGGGCCCACTGGATCGGACTGCCGCATTTCCACGGGCCGTCCTTCCAGTGGTCGGCGATCCTGGTCGCGCTGCCGGTCGTCATCGCCCTCGTCGCGGAGAACGCGGGCCACGTCAAGGCGGTCGGCGAGATGACCGGCGACCCGCTGGACGACAGGCTCGGTACGGCGATCTCGGCGGACGGCGTCGGGTCCATGCTGTCCACCGCGGTGGGGCGGCCCGCCGAACACCACCTACTCCGAGAACATCGGCGTGATGGCGGCGACCCGCGTCTACTCCACCGCCGCCTACTGGGCCGCGGCCGGCTTCGCCCTGCTCTTCGGCATCTGCCCGAAGTTCGGCGCGGTCGTGGCCGCGATCCCGGGCGGTGTGCTCGGCGGCATCACCGTGATCCTCTACGGCATGATCGGCCTGCTCGGCGCCCAGATCTGGCTGCACGCCAAGGTGGACCTGCGCAACCCGCTGAACCTGGTGCCGGCCGCCGCGGGCATCATCATCGGCGTCGGCAACGTCAGCCTGAAGTTCACCGGCACCTTCTCGCTCAGCGGCATCGCCCTCGGCACCCTGGTCGTCATCACCGGCTACCACGCGCTGCGCGCCTTCGCCCCGGCCCATCTGAAGCGGCAGGAGCCGCTGCTGGACGAGGGCACCTCCGCCTACCACACGGAGGCCGACAAGGAGGGGGCTCCGCGCGCCAAGTCGTAGGCGTACGACGGCGTGAACGTCCCGGCCGCACCCCGGCAGCCGTCGGACTCCCCCGGCGGCTTCACCCACAGCCAGGCGTCGATCCGGGCCTCGCCGGTGTCCAGGGCCGGCGAGCGCGTCGAGGATCCGGCGGTCGCGGGCGAGGCCTGCTTTTCCGGCGGGTTCCAGCCGGAGTGGCCTGGCGTCGGAGGCGCCGGGCACGTGAGCCCGACACCCTGCCACTCCCCTCGCATCCCGCACCGCGGCGGTCCGTTCCCCCGTTCCGGCGATGTCCCCGGCCGGTCGGTGTGCCGGGCGGGCCAGGGCTGGGACCCTTCCCCCATGGCGCAGTTGGAACACCTCACCACTCCCGTCGACGCGGTCGTCTCCCGGATGCGCGCGATCTCTGCGGCGCTGCCCGAGCGGGACGGTGTCGCCGTGTTCAACCGCGTCTACCTCACCGTCACCGAGGAGATCGACCGGCGCCTGGACACCGGGGAGTTCCCGGATCCACGGGCGGCGATCGCGCTGGACGTGCGGTTCGCCGAGCGCTATCTCGCGGCGGTCGACGCGGCGGCCGCCGACCGCCGTCCGCCCGCCTGCTGGCGTCCGCTGTTCCAGCTCCGCCGCCATCCCGGCGTACGGCCACTGCAGTTCGCGCTGGCGGGGATCAACGCGCACATCGGGCACGACCTGGCGCTCGCCGTGGTGGACGCCTGTCATACGCTCGGCTGCGAACCGCCCGACCTGGAGGACGAGTTCGACCGCGTGGGCGAGCTCCTCGTCGCGCTGGAGGAGCGCATCCGCGAGGATCTGATGCCGGGTCCCGATCTGCTGCAGATCGCCGACCCGCTCACCCATCTGCTGGGTTCCTGGAGCCTGGAGCGGGCCCGCGACGCGGCCTGGGTGGCGGCGCGGGCCCTGTGGGCGCTGCGCCACTGCGCCGACATGACCGAGGAGTTCGCCGAACGGCTGGACACGGCGGTGGGGTTCGCGGGGCGGATGCTGCTGACGCCGCTCGCCGACTGAACCTGGCCGGAATCCGCCCCTGCGCGAGCCGCCTTCGGAACACCGCGGTCGTCGCCGTACGTTGCCCGCCGAGTATCCGATCACAAAGGAGCAGCGGTATGGCGACCCGGCTCGGCCTGAGTCTTCCCCAGATGCGGCAGTACTCGATCGGCTCGGACGTGCCCGCGGTGGCACGCGCCGCCGAACGGATCGGCTACGACAGCCTGTGGGTCTTCGAGCGCGCTCTGTTCCCGGAGCCCGCCACCCAGGGTCTGTACGGCGTCGACGGCCTGCCCTGGCCCGACCAGTACCGGAACGTTGCGGACCCGCTGGTCACCCTCACCCTCGCCGCGGCGGCCACCGAGCGGGCGGAGCTGGGCTCCAGCGTCCTGGTGGCGCCGCTCCACGTGCCGTTCCAGCTCGCGAAGGCCCTGGCCTCGCTGGACACGGCGAGCGGGGGCCGGGTGATCGCGGGCTTCGGCACCGGCTGGTCCCTGGACGAGTACGCGGCCTCCTCCGTCCGGCCCTTCGAGGAGCGCGGCAGGGTGCTGGACGAGATCATCGAGGTGTGCCGGGCGGTGTGGGGTCCGGATCCGGTCGTCTACGAGGGCCAGTTGACCAGGATCGCCTCCGCCGTGGTCGGGCCCAAGCCCGCCCGGCCGATCCCGGTGATGCTGGCGGCGAGCAACGAGCGGGCCTTCCGCAGGCTCGTCGACCATGCCGACGGCTGGCTGCCCGCGGGGTTCAGCGCGGAGGGAGTCGGCGCACAGTGGCGGCGGTTGCGGGAGCTGGCCGAGGAGCGGGGCCGTACGAAGCCCATCCGGACCGTGCTGCGGGTCAACACCAGCCGCCAGGCGAAGCCGTACGACGGGGCGGACCGCCGGCCCTTCCAGGGCGATGTCGACCAGATCGTGACCGACCTCGTGGAGTACGCCGGCATCGGCCTGGACGAGATCCTCATCGACCTCCAGGGCACCGCGCGGGACGCGCAGGAGCTGACGGACGTCGCCGCGGAGGTGTTCGAGAAGGCGCGGGCGGCCGGAGTGAGTGTGCGGGCGCCCCCGCCGTGGTGGATTGTCGGTGTTATGGTGAGGACAAGGGCCGCGCCACAAGGGGGGTATAGTAGTTAACCACACCCCCGGCGGGGTT